>NZ_JASJHF010000109.1:0-19383 GCF_033791185.1 Moritella sp.
GCTTCTCTTTGGTTTGCGATGGTCACAGCGATTGTATGTGCCTTCACTTGACCGACATTCTCTAGGCCTAAAGAAATAACAAACCACACTATCATTACCGCTGCAATACTAAAGAATAATCCTTGCGAGCCTAATTGAGTATATAAACTACCGGCAATAATACCGCCACAAAATGCTCCAGCAAATTGTGATGTAGAGTAGACGCCCATAGCTGAGCCCTTTGCCCCAGCGGGTGCTGACATTGAAATCATGGCTGGTAAAGATGCTTCTAAAAAATTAAACGCAGTAAAATACAAAACAATCGCCAAGCCAAATAGCCATAAGCTACCGCTTGCAAACCCCATTACACACAAGGCGACGCCCATTAATGCAATTGCGAATAAGAAAAATTGTTTATTCATTTTCTTTTTCGCTGCAATTATAAGCATAGGTACCATCAATACAAATGATAGCAGTAATGCCGGGAAATATACCCACCAGTGGTGCTCACCAACCAAGCCTGCCGTTTCCAATTCAAATGGTAATGATACAAACACCGCGGTTAAAGTTAAATGCAGTAAAAAAATCCCTACATCTAAGCGTAGCAGTTGCGGATCACGCAGCATAGCTTTCAACTTATGGCGATTGGTACTGGCGTCGCCCGCTGGCGCTTTGGTTGTTGAGTTGGGTACAATATAGTGCACCACGAACATGCCAACAATAGCCAATGCAGCAGTAACAAAAAAGATACCTTTAAGACCAATCCATTGCGCTAATACCGGGCCCGCCACCAGCGAAAATGCAAATGAAAGTCCGATACACATACCAATCACCGCCATCACTTTCGGACGCTGTTGTTCACGGGTAATATCAGCGGCTAACGCTAGAATGGCACTGGCAACAGCCCCGGTTCCTTGCAACATACGTCCTACCGCGACACCATAAACAGAGTCGGCCATGCCTGCAATAATACTGCCTAAACAAAATAAACCTAAACCAGCGATAATAACGGGCTTACGACCAATACGATCAGATAACTGCCCCATCGGTATTTGCAGCATCGCTTGGGTCAAACCATAGGCACCAATCACGATACCCACCCACAGCGGTGAATAACCAATTAAATCACGTCCATAAATAGCAAAAACGGGCATAATCATAAACAAGCCCAGCATTCTTAAACCAAATACCAATGCCAGTGATACCGCTGTTTTTTGCTCTAATTTAGATAAAGCTACATTATCCATAATTAATCCATCAACCTGTTAATATTTACGGCGCTATATTAGCACGGCAACCAAGCTGACAATCAAATTTATTTAAAACAACCACAATCATCTTCACCATGCTTTAGCATTAATAAATAAATGCAATAACGGCAAAATACCAATTTAATGAAAAAAACACAGACAAAACGCCAAAAGTAATCATTTAAACAATGAAAATAAAAACAAAAGAACAGTTAAACCATCAATTTAGCTGAGGAGGTAAAAGTATGAGTCGATAGAAAAATCAACGCGAACTTGACTCGTTTATAGTACCCCGATATGTTAGGTTCGAATTAACAAATGCTTAACATTGTATTTTAGGGTTATTCGCTCACGATCTCAGTTATAAATTAATACTTTAGTATCAAGCCGTATCGAACTTAGGTATTACAATTAACTCTTTAATTAAGTCATTAGCAAAGTTTAATCGTTTTATAATGCCACTCAGCATAGATATGGATATCACCACACACTAAAGGATTAGTTATATGTCGGATTACCCAAATGTAGTACTACTATCACAACCGAGCCTACAAGTTGCCACCCTCGTCGCTTGTTTAAGAGCAAAACTCGATATACCAGTACAGCAGTTACGTGAAGTCGCCGAAGTTGAACGCATCTCGATTGATGACAATTTATTGCTACTCGTTGATACAGATAATCTCAATGGTACTTCACAAGAACAATTAAAAAATAAACTCAAGCAATACCATGGCATGTTTCGTCTGGCGTTAATTAATTTAAGCGATGATACCACGATGGAAAATATTTCTACTTGGCCATCGATATTCGGCGTATTTAACAAGCGAGATGAACTTGATGTGGTATGTAAAGGCATAGGCAAGATCACCGAGGGTGAATTTTGGATGCCAAGACGCACACTCAGCTCATTAATCTCAATTTACCGCTCGACAAAAGCGGTTGATTTAGAACGAAAACCAGAACTAACGACACGTGAGCAAGAAATATTACGCCAATTAATGACAGGTTCATCAAATCTAGAAATTGCTGATGCACTCTATGTTAGCGAACACACAATCAAATCACACCTGTATAACGTGTTCAAAAAAATAAAAGTAAAAAATCGCCTGCAAGCGGTATCTTGGGCCAAAGAAAATCTGATTTAACCGCCTGATACCGAAAAATAACAATACTAAGCAAAAACACCTTAGATTGAAAAGCTTAAAAACCATATCTGATATGGTTTTTTTATAGTTAAAATTCGATCATTTTGTAATAACCGACAGCATTGTTTATATTCAACAGAGTTTCTTCTAAAGTAATGCCTAACAAGTCCTAATATGCGATACTGGCTGATTATTTTATGTAGTGTGAGTTATGTATGGATCAAATCATTGTTCGGGGCGCACGCACCCATAACCTTAAAGATATCGATGTTGAACTACCTCGCGATAAGCTTATTGTTATCACCGGGTTATCGGGTTCTGGGAAGTCGTCATTAGCATTTGATACGCTTTATGCAGAAGGCCAGCGTCGTTATGTAGAATCGCTGTCTGCCTACGCACGCCAGTTCTTATCCTTGATGGAAAAGCCCGATGTTGATCATATCGAAGGTCTATCGCCTGCGATCTCTATCGAGCAAAAATCCACATCGCATAACCCACGCTCAACAGTTGGTACCATCACTGAAATCTACGATTACCTGCGTCTACTATTCGCGCGTGTCGGTGAACCACGCTGCCCAACGCATAACGCTCCTTTAGCAGCACAAACCATCACCCAAATGGTTGATCACGTGTTGGCATTAGAAATCGGCCGTAAACTGATGCTATTAGCGCCGATCGTGAAAGAACGTAAAGGTGAGCATGTTAAAACGCTCGCAAGCTTAGCCAGCCAGGGTTATATCCGTGCGCGTATTGACGGTGAAGTCTGTGATCTTTCCGATCCACCCGCATTAGATCTCCATAAAAAACATACAATTGAAGTGGTGATCGACCGCTTTAAAGTACGAGATGATCTGCAGCTACGCCTAGCTGAATCGTTTGAAACCGCGCTTAACATGTCAGGCGGCACCGCTTATATTGTTGATATGGATGATAGCGATGCAGATCCTATCGTCTTTTCGGCTAACTTTGCTTGCCCGCAATGTGGTTATAGCATGGCTGAACTCGAGCCAAGAGTGTTCTCGTTTAACAACCCCGCTGGTGCTTGCCATACGTGTGATGGTCTCGGCGTACAGCAATACTTTGATCACGACCGCATTATTATCAATGCCGACTTGAGTTTATCAGGCGGCGCGATCCGCGGTTGGGATAAACGCAATTTTTATTACTTCCAAATGCTGACTTCATTAGCAAAGCATTATAAGTTTGATCTGACCAAACCGTTTAATTCATTAACCACTGACATTCAAAATTATATTCTTCAAGGTAGTGGCGAACAAGAAATTGAATTTAACTATGTCAATGATCGTGGCGATATCGTGCTTCGTCACCACGCATTCGAAGGTATCATTCCTAATATGCAACGCCGCTATAAAGAAACTGAATCGAATGCGGTACGTGAAGAACTGAGCAAATATTTAACCACTAAATCTTGCGAAACATGTTCTGGCTCGCGTTTACGCCAAGAAGCGCGTCACGTGTATATCCAAGAAACCACATTGCCAGAAGTATCTAGAATGGCAATAGGTGAAGCATTTGATTTCTTTGCGGGAATGGAACTGCCTGGTCAAAAAGGTCAGATCGCAGAAAAGATCCTCAAAGAAATTGGCGACCGTCTAGGCTTCTTAGTCAATGTCGGGCTTAATTATTTAAGCCTAGAGCGTAGCGCAGATACCTTATCAGGCGGTGAAGCACAAAGGATCCGGCTAGCAAGTCAAATCGGCGCAGGTCTAGTTGGGGTGATGTATGTGCTTGATGAACCGTCGATCGGCTTACACCAACGCGATAACGAACGCTTATTGCAAACCCTGATCCACTTACGTGATCTTGGTAATACCGTGATAGTTGTTGAACACGATGAAGATGCGATCCGCGCGGCTGATTACGTACTCGACATTGGCCCTGGTGCCGGCGTGCATGGTGGTGAGATCGTCGCACGCGGTAATGTCGATGATATCTTAAAATGTGAAAACTCACTGACCGCAGATTACCTCAGTGGTCGTAAAGCCATTGAGATCCCAGCGCAACGCACCCCGTTAACCGATAAATGGGTTCACCTGAAAGGCGCAACCGGTAACAACCTAAAAAATGTTGATCTCTCTGTGCCCGTTGGTGTAATGACGTGTGTAACCGGTGTATCCGGTTCAGGTAAATCAACCTTGATCAATGATACTTTCTTTAAGATCGCCCATATTGAATTAAATGGCGCTACGGTAACGACACCCGCACCTTATACCTCAATCGAAGGGCTCGATCAGCTAGACAAGGTAGTAGATATTGATCAAAGCCCGATTGGTCGTACGCCACGTTCAAATCCAGCGACCTATACCGGGATCTTCACTGCTATTCGTGAAATTTTTGCAGGCACACAAGAATCACGATCTCGTGGTTATAAACCAGGTCGCTTTAGCTTTAACGTTAAAGGCGGTCGCTGTGAAGCCTGCCAAGGTGATGGTTTGATCAAGGTAGAGATGCACTTCTTACCTGACGTCTATGTGCCTTGTGATAGTTGTAAGAGTCAACGCTACAACCGTGAAACATTGGAAGTTCGTTACAAAAGTAAAAATATTCACGAAGTACTGGATATGACCGTTGAAGAAGCTAATACCTTCTTTGCACCTATCCCGCCAATTGCCCGTAAATTACAAACCTTGATGGATGTCGGACTGTCGTACATACGTCTTGGCCAATCAGCAACAACCTTATCTGGCGGTGAAGCACAACGCGTTAAATTAGCCAAAGAATTATCGAAACGCGATACCGGCCAAACTCTGTATATTTTAGATGAGCCAACTACCGGCCTACACTTCCATGATATTAAATTGTTAATGAAAGTATTACATCGTCTACGTGATCACGGCAATACTATCGTCATTATCGAGCATAACCTAGATGTGGTAAAAACTGCCGATTGGGTTATCGACCTTGGTCCAGAAGGCGGCAGCGGTGGCGGTGAAATCCTAGTTGCTGGAACACCAGAAACAGTCTCAGAGCACCCGGATAGCCATACCGCACGCTTTTTAAAACCAATGCTTGAACGTACCAAACAACTTAAAGCGCTAAACCAAGAGTCATAGTATGAATCTAACGACATTGAAAAAAGGATTTTTCATTACTTTCGCTGCTTATATGCTGATTGGTATGCACTATTTCCAGCATAATAGTGGTGGTTCAGGGCTGCATTTGCCTTTTAACGTGATTGGCTGGATCTTTATATCAGCCTTAATCGGTATCGGTCTGTGGCAAGTAACATTACAAGGCAAGCTGGTTTATTCTCGCTTAAGTTTGATATTTATCGCTGCCACACTGCTCATGTTAATGCCGCTATTATATGCCGATCCCGTTGTCGCCAGTATCAGCTATACTCGATTATTTGGTTTGGTCGGTGGTTTGTTATTTTTTATTGCTCTGCAACAATTACAGCTTAATCAGCAGCAGCGCCTGATATTATTATACTTAATTTTAGGGGCTGTGTTTGTCGAAGCAGTATTCAGTCTTGTGCAATATTATTTACTGCCCGTAAACAACATGGTTGGTTATCAAAAAATTGCCAATCGTCCTTACGGTATTTTTCAGCAGCCTAATGTTTCGGCTTCGTTTTTAACAACTGGTATCGCCCTCGCTTTATATTTACTGACCCAAACTGAATTGGCTGAAAAAAACAAACGGCTATTTTGTTATGTCACTACTTTTATGGCGGTTATTCCGGTGGTATTACTGCAATCGCGCACCGGTTATCTCTCACTCTTAATTGCCCCCTTGTTACTATTACCTTGGGTATGCCAGCAACTGCGTGAGTCAGATCGATTAAAATGCTTAGCTGTTTGGCTAGCCTGTTACTTTACAGGTATTTTGATTGGTGCATATGGGCTAGTAACTGCCGAACAAGCAGTAAAGTCCGCCGCATACTTAACCGATCCCGGTGCACGCGTGCCTATCTACTTGCATAGTCTGGCTATGTGGCTAGAGAAACCATTACTAGGCTGGGGCTACGGTAGTTTTGAAGTGGCATACCTGCACTCATATAGCCAAGCATTAAATCAAGGGCTGGCATTACCCGGCTCACCAGAAAACCTCGATCATCCCCATAATGAATTATTGTACTGGGCGATTGAGGGAGGCTTGGTAGCATTAGCAGGGATCGCGTTATTGGTTATTGGCTTCTTACGTATTATCGTCAAACAACCATTATGGCAAGCGTTAGCGTTATTGGGCTTGGTATTGCCACTGGTATTACACAGCCAAACCGAATACCCATTTTACCATTCCATCGTGCACTGGGTGGTATTTCTAACTTTGATTTGGTATATCGCAAGTCGTTATGGCAATACTAAAACCCTTGAATTTAATTACACCTTTTTATTACGTACTTTAGCGCTATTAATCCCACTGGTTACTGGTGCATTTATGCTAACGACGCTACATACTAATACCTTATTAACGCAATACGAGCGTAGTGATCGCAGTGATATAACGCCCCTGACAAAAGTAGTTAATCCAGTGGCGTGGATCACTCGATTAGAGTTCAATGCCATGATGTATCGCTTACAAATCGCCATGTACAATAATGATATCGCTGAGTTGAATAACTATATTGATTGGGCAAACGAGATCAGTCAAAAGACCCCCAGAGCCAATATCTATATTAATTGGAGTCGCGCGTTAGCAAAATTAGGCCAACAACAAGCTGCAGAGCAATTATTACAGCAAACAATAATCATGTATCCAAATAATAAATTGGTGCAACGATTTGCCGCGAGTCAGGCTGATACAACTCGATCTCAATAGCGAATAAATAAACGTTATCAGCTTAGATTAAAACTAAAAAAGCCACATATCATTATTGATGACATGTGGCTTTTTAATATCTAATACGATGAATTAACCGTCGTTAATTTTTATCTAGTTCAATGTTTCTTCTAGTGCACGTAAACAAAGAGCAACATTGGCTGGACGCGCCGCATAACCCATCAAACCAATACGCCATGCTTTACCCGCAAATGCGCCGAGACCAGCACCAATCTCAAGGTTATAAGTTTGTAATAATTGATTACGCACTGCTGCATCATCAACACCAGCCGGAATAACAACGGTATTAAGTTGTGGTAAACGACACGATTCATCAACGATAAATTCAATACCGAGTTTTTCCAAACCTGCACGCAGTGCTAAATGTTGCTGTGCATGCCGTGCCCATGCATTTTCTAAACCTTCAGTCTGTAATTGTACTAAAGATTCGTGTAATGCATATAGCGTATTCACTGGTGCAGTATGGTGATAGCTGCGCTTACCTTCACCTGACCAATAACTCATGACTAACGTTTGATCTAGGAACCAGCTTTGTACCGGCACAGTGCGGCTTTTAATTTTTTCAACCGCTGCAGCACTGAAACTCACCGGAGAAATACCAGGTACACATGATAAACATTTCTGCGTTCCTGAATAAATAGCATCAATACCCCAGTCATCGACATACAATGGTACACCGCCAAGTGACGTCACGGCATCGACAATAGATAAACAGCCATGCTCTCTTGCTAGTGCGCATAATGTCTTGGCATCAGAAAGCACACCAGTAGATGTTTCGGCATGTACAAAGGCGACAATTTTCGCATCAGGATGGGCTTTTAATGCCGCTTCCAGTTTTTCTGGATCAACAGGTTTACCCCATGTATCTTCCACTTTAACCAGTTCACCACCTGAGCGGGTGACGTTTTCAGCCATACGACCGCCAAACACACCATTGATACAAACAATAACCTTATCGCCGGGTTCAATTAAATTCACAAAACAAGTTTCCATACCTGCTGAACCGGGTGCAGAGACCGCCATAGTACAAGGGTTTTTTGTTTGAAATGCATATTGCAGCAATTCTTTGACTTCATCCATCATTTGCACAAAAGTCGGATCAAGATGGCCAACCGTGGGACGGCTTAACGCTTGTAATACATTAGGATAAACGTCTGAAGGGCCTGGACCCATTAAAGTACGTTGTGGTGGGTAAAAAGAGGTAATGCTCATTCACTTTCCTTATCATATTGTGAGAACCAGTGATCATAAGCAGTACACCTGAGTTATACTACTTCGCCCTACGTTCTAAACTATCAGTTAGGCTTACTTAGGTACTAAGATAGATTAATTTACCATTGCGACGACCGATTGCAAACAATAAAGCACAATTTCGTTTACAAAAAAGTTACAAAATCAATCGTAATTAACTTAGCGTTGCGGCATAATCAGCAATACCATCAAGTAACATCTGCACTGATATCATCACTAATAACATCCCCATCAAACGCTCAACAGCCGCTAAGCCTTTTTCACCGAGAATACGGTTAAAGCCTTCATAAAACATTAAAATAAAGGCACTCAAGCCCCACGCAAGAATTAACGCTGCAGACCATTCAAACATTTTACCTGGATCTTGATGAGCTAATAATAGCAACGCAGCTAAGATTGAGGGACCAGCTAATAAGGGGATCGCCATTGGCACAATAAACGGTTCTTCACCTGCCGCCAGCCCGGTTAGGCCGCCTTCAGTTGGGAAGATCATCTTAATTGCGATCAAAAATAGAATAATACCACCGGCGATACTCACGGCTTCTTGCTTTAAACTTAAGAAACCAAGGATCTTCTCACCTAAGAATAAAAATAACAGCATTACAAACAGCGCGATTAATAACTCTCGGATCATGACTGAGCGTCGACGTTTTTTATCAATATGTTTTAAAATAGACAAAAATATAGGTAAGTTACCTAGCGGATCCATGATCAAAAATAGCATCACAGCTGCCGAAATTATTTCCATTTCCATTAACTTAAACTCCCTAAATCATCCAATTAGCCGATTGTAATTGCAGCGTTCAATATACCAGAGAGATAGTAGATATACAGGCTTAATAGCAGCGAATAAAAAAGAAAGATCACAATAAATATAGTCATATACACTACGACCAACAAAATGCTGTAATGACTGAACGAGTCTATGAGTATCGCTGAAGAAAGCGAGAAAAGCAGAATAAAAACAAGAGGGAGCGATAATTCACCGTCACTCATAATCGCGACAGTGAATTAGACATGATTCAATTATGCAATCACGCTGATATTAACCAAGAGCTTTAGCCAATAAATCCTGTTGGTCTGAGGTAAAGGGTAATTTAAGTGCCGCTTCATGACCTTTATCTGACATTTTAGCCCACGTCTTTTGTACAATAACCAGTAACTTTTCTGGCGTGTGCTTTTGTGCAAATGCGGTAAAATAATATTTTAAGAATACCAAACAAATAACGTCTTCTAAAGCCTGTACTTCTGGGTCACGTTTTATTTTTTCTTTACGTAACATACGGCCAATCGCTTGTATCTCTTCTGGCTCACAACCAACTTTGTCTGCAATCGCCATCGCTTGTTCTGCATGTAAACGGCCTAAAGACTGGCGCCATTTATAATAACCTTCACGACCAAGCGGATGATCACTACGTGGAATACTCCAACGTTTAATATGCTGGGCACGTGCGGCTATTTGCAATGCTGTCGACGCTTCAGGCATAAATTCAGCCAAGCATTCACTCATCCGAATGCCATATAGCCATTCTTTTGGTTGGGCTACGCCATCAACAACTTCAGTGACTGGGTCACACTGATTTATTTGATCGATTAATTGTATTGCTTGCTGTATCCGTTGCTCTGACATGACGTCCTCGTTATCTGTATGGCTATTAATACCTATACTAACAAAGCACAAACAAAGTTACTCATAAAGTCAGATAAAATAAGCAATAAATAACAACATCATTCTTTGTGATCGATCTGAGAAGGGAGTTGAGGTTCAATATTTTCACCATAAAAATAGCCCACAACAGCACCTGCTAATTTCGATTTTGCCGACACAGCAGCTGTTACATCATCACCTTCATCGTCAAAGGAATAAGTAAAAAGATCATCAAGAGCGACGACATTCGAATGTGTGTTCTCACCTTTTAATACTCCTGTTACACCGGGCAATCGCGACGCCAATGCTTTAACTTCATCAAGTTGTTTCAATCGCAATAGGTCGGCAAGCGCCGTTTTAATGATGTGATTGATCTCTGCAAGTTGTCGACGATCATCAGTATCAAGAGCCGATTTAGCTAAGATCGCATGGCGCAATAACAGTACTTCAGCAATAATGATTTCTGGCGGATCCGCCATATCAACCGCTAATATGACGCGATCAAATCCGTCATTGATCGTTTCAACGTCATCACTAACGTGTTCAACGACAGTAGTTATATCGGCGTCATCAGCAGTAAGTAAGGATCGATCTCGAGCTGGTTTTTTCTTGCGATTAGAGTCGTTTTTCTTCGGATTATAATTGATCAGATTTTTTTCTGCAGTGCTATCACTCGTTGAAGCAGATGCATTATCAGGGGTGATAGCAGGGGTGATCTCGCGCTTTTCGGCATCACGCTCTACCGCAGCGGTGGTGGGATTTAACGCATTGGGAATAGCGGTTGGTGGGGGGATAACTAATGCCATGTATTAACCATTATCTTCGGCATATTCACATGATGTAGACCAGCAATACAAATTTGTAATTGTATGAACATATCCCCCTCCCCATTATCCATAATAGCTCATCAGCAACACATCAAAAATAATAACATCAGTGATGGTCATTAGAGTTTATAACGAATGTTTGATAAATGTCTGCAATTTATTAACAAATAGCACAGGTTCAGAAATAAAAGGGGCATGTGACGACGCGTTAAAAATCGAACTAGAGGATTGCGGCAGATAGTTATCCATCCACGTGACCGTCGCTTGTGGCACAAGTGAATCTAAACGACCGTAACAACGATAAAATGGCATGGCTAATAAAGGCAGCTGTGCACGTAAATCAACGGTTTCTAATAACGCTAAACCATTACTTAACGCTTGGCTATGTGGTTGTGGACGCGCCGCTAACAAAGATTTTAGCTGTTTAATATCTTGTTTCGCAGTCTCACTGCCCATGCCTTGAATGGCTAAAAAACGATTAATAGTTTGCGGTAAGTTCTGTTGTAACTGCTGCTGAAACTGGGTCAATACGCTGCCAGCAATACCCGACCATGCAGGCAGTTCGTCACTAGCCGTTGCAGCCATAAATTTAGGCGAGCTCGCGACAGTCATCAAGCTAACAACACGCTGCGGATGTTGCAATGCAAAATGTGTAGCGCAAAGCCCACCTAAAGACCAACCCAACCAAATCGCGTTAGCAGGGGCGACTGTTACTAATGCGTCAGTGATATCTGCAAGTGTGCGGCTGGCTGCATGACTGTCATAACTAAAACCAAAACCGGGTAAATCAATTAAATGTAATCGATAATGTGCAGATAATAACGGTACGATGGACTGCCAACACGCACTATTCAATCCCCAGCCATGTAGCAGCACGAGATCTGGGCCATCACCGACAATATCAACATGCAACGCTGTGCAAGGGCTTACATTTTTACTTTTTGTGGCAACGATTACTGACATTTGACTCTACACTTGACGAATTATTTAATCATGAGGATATACTAATCAAACAAGTAGATATAGCCACGATACGTAAACTCAGTATGAAATTATTGCAGCCCCGTTGTTATTTATGCGATATGCCCATCGACAATCAGCAACCTTTCTTATGTTTATTATGCCAACAGGAACTGCCCTATTTAGCCATACCACATTGCCGGAGTTGCGCGCTGCCACAGCGTAAACATCAACAACTGTGTAATGAATGCCAAGAACTGCCGCCCCGCTGGCAGCATTTAATTACCTGTATGAGCTATACCTTAGAATGCCAATACTTAATTAAACAATACAAATTTTCGCAGCAACCACAATTGCACTTACTATTCTCACAGCTACTAAGTCGTAGTATCAGTAACAAAGTAATACAGCATAATTACAGTTTACCTAACGCTCTTATCGCGATCCCTTTACATAAAAAACGCCTAGCAAAACGGGGCTACAATCAAGCCCAGTTACTTGCTCAGGATCTGGCCAAAAAACTACAAATACCGCTAATCGCAGAGAAACAATTTATTCGAGCTAAAAATACCAAAGCACAAGCCCAACAAACAGCGACCGAACGTAGTCATAATATGCACAATGCATTTCACGTCAGCAACGCTATTACGGCGAAGCATGTCGCTATTATTGATGATGTAGTGACGACTGGCGAAACAATGAAAGCAGCTTGCGAAACTTTATTTACAGCAGGGATAGAACGTATTGATATATGGTGTATAGCTAGAACATTAGCGGATTAGTGGTTTCTAATCAGAAATAGCGTTACAATTAAAGACATAGTAAATTAGTCAGGTATGACAAAGAGGACATCATGATAACGATTACTGAAGCGGCACAAACTCACTTTGTAAAATTACTTAGCAACCAAAAAGACGGCACTAACATTCGTGTATTCGTGGTTAATCCAGGCACGGCAAATGCAGAGTGTGGCGTATCATATTGTCCACCTGAAGCAATTGAAAGCACTGATATTGTATTACCATTCAGTGGTTTTGATGCATTAATTGATGACATGAGCAAACCATTCTTAACCGATGCTTATATCGATTTTGTTACAGACAAAATGGGTTCTCAATTAACACTGAAAGCACCAAACGCCAAAGTACGCGCAGTTGCGGATGATGCACCACTATCAGAACGTGTTGACTATGTGATCCAAACTGAAGTTAACCCACAACTTGCTGGGCACGGTGGCCACGTAGTATTAACTGAAATCACTGATGATGGCATTGCTATCTTACAGTTCGGTGGCGGTTGTAATGGCTGTAGCCAAGTAGATTTTACCTTGAAAGAAGGTATTGAAAAACAGTTGTTAGAATTGTTCCCTGAAGAACTGACTGCAGTTAAAGATGCAACAGAGCATCAAGCTGGTGAGCACTCTTACTACTAGGTAGAATGAGTAATCGCATTCGATTTAACTAAATCGGAAATAAAAAAAGTGACGGCTTTCGCTGTCACTTTTTTTTATGCAAAAATATTTATTCGCCTTTTTTATCCCGCGCTAATAAGTCTAACGCTGCTTCTTTAGCAGATTTATTCTCATATAACACTTGATAGATCTGTTCAGTAATTGGCATTTCAACACCAAGACGTGCAGATAACAAATAAACTTCTTTGGTATTACGATAGCCTTCAACAACCTGACCAATCTCGACTTGTGCTTCATCAACGCCTTTACCAGCACCGAGCGCTAGACCAAAACGACGATTTCGGCTTTGATTATCGGTACAAGTTAGTACCAGATCACCCAAGCAAGACATCCCCATAAAGGTATTTTTATCAGCACCTAATGCTTCACCAAGGCGACATAGTTCTGTCAGTCCTCGGGTAATTAAAGCAGTACGCGCATTAGCACCAAAACCAAGCCCATCAGATAAGCCTGCACCAATAGCAATCACGTTTTTCACCGCACCACCAAGTTGCACACCAATAAAATCATCGTTGGTATAAGTTCGTAAGCTACGGCCACAATGTAGTAGATGTGAAATGTCATCAGCAAACTGTGGGTCAGTTGATGAGACACTGATCGCGGTTGGTAAACCGGCTGCTAACTCTTTCGCAAATGTCGGTCCAGAGAGCACAGCTAAAGGGTAACCAGTACCAAGAATATCTGTCGCAACATCTTGTAATAGACGTCCCGTATCAGCTTCTAAGCCTTTCGTTGCCCAAGATATACGTGAATCGGCACGCAAAAAAGGTTTTATCTGTGTTAATACATCACCAAAAACATGGCTAGGTACAACAATCAAAATATCGCGACTTGCCGTTACTGCTTGTTCAAGGTCTGCTTCCAATACCAAAGCATCAGGAAAAGCGAGGCCGGGCAAATAGGCTTCATTACTGCGAGCCTTAGCAAGTTCGGCAACGTGCTGAGGATCATGACCCCACAACAGCGTTTTATTACCGTTACGCGCTAAAGACATCGCCAACGATGTGCCGTAAGAGCCTGCGCCCAATACTGTAATCAAGGCTGCATCAGTCATCACTTAAGAATCCAGTTTTTGCTCTGCAGGAACTTCAGCTGCTTGTTGTGCTTGTTGAACATAAGATGCAAATAGCGCATCAAAGTTAACTGGCGCAAGGTTAAGCTGTGGGAAAGAGCCACGGCTAACTAAGCTAGCAATTGTTTCACGTGCATATGGGAATAAGATGTTTGGACAGAAAGCACCTAGACAATGTGCTAGTTGACCTTCGCTTAATTCACCAACAGTAAAGATACCGGCTTGTTGTACTTCACATAAGAACGCCACTGTTTCGCCATCTTTAGCCGTTACAGTTAGTGATAAAACAACTTCAAAAACGCCTTCACCTAGCTTAGAGCTGCGAGTATCAAGATCTAATTTAACTTCAGGTTTCCATTCTTGTTGGAAAATCGCTGGAGAATTAGGACATTCAAAAGATACATCTTTGATGTAAACGCGTTGGATATTAAATTCTTGTTGGCTTGCTGATTCTGACATAAGTAAATTCCAATATTTATAGATTCAAACTGAATAATTAATTTCTTGTATACTTGTCTGGCTAACGCTTACTTTTTAACAGTCGGTAAGTTCGCTTCTTGCCAACTTGCCATGCCGCCAGATAAGTTATAAACAGTAGTAAAGTTCATTTTCGCGAGACGATTCGCAGCGCGACCTGAATTCATTCCTGTATCACACATAACGATGATTGGGGTATTTTTGTATTTTTCAATCATCGTTAGCTTATTTGCTTCAATATCAGCAGTAGGAACGTTAATTGCGTTTAAAATATGTGACTTACGATAGTGTTCTGCAGTTCGCACATCGACAATAATGGCATTTTCTTTATTCATTAAAGTTGTCGCTTCATGGTTGTTCACCGACTTAACTTTAGACATGGCACTGGTGCCAAATGAGTAAATAAGGAAACCAGCAATAGCTACCCAAGCGAGAGATAAGGCTGGATTATTTGAAGCAAACTCAATATATTCTTGCATGTGATTATGACTCTAAGATTTAATAATAATGGATTATTCTCAACGGAGTATACATGCGACAAGGAATAAAAGCAGCTCAATAATAATTTCCTCATTGCCATTATGGATAACTCCAACATAAAATTAATGAGGTTTTTTCTATAATGAAGCTAACACTTCAAAACACGAAATAGCCAACAATGTAGTAATATTACCGATATTGGCCATTAAATATCTCCAATATTCTACCTGGATCATAAATATGAGCCGATAAGGCTACTAAAAGTGTAGTAATATTCCTATATTTAAATTAAATAACCGAGAGGTAAACCCATGTCTAAGGCTAAGAAAACAATTGCACTGATCATTATGGATGGCTGGGGCCACCGTCTTGACCAACAAAATAATGCTATTGCGAGTGCAAAAACACCGATTTTAGATAAGCTGTGGCAGGATTGCCCAAGCATGTTGATCTCGAGCTCAGGCTTAGACGTGGGCCTACCTGATGGTCAAATGGGTAACTCAGAGGTTGGTCACGTAAATATTGGTGCTGGGCGTATCGTTTATCAAGATTTGACTAAAATCGACAAATCAATTGCTGACGGTGAGTTTAATCAAAACCCTGTATTGGTCAAAGCTGTTTCGGCAGCTGTAGCAAATGATAAAGCAGTACATATTCTTGGTTTAGCATCACCAGGTGGCGTTCACAGCCACGATGATCAAATGGTCGCTATGATCGACATGGCAGCAAAACAGGGCGCAACAAAGATTTATTTGCATGCATTCTTAGATGGTCGTGATACACCACCACGCAGTGCACAAGGTACACTAGAAAAATTTGATGCCAAATTTACCGAAGTGGGTGTTGGTAAAACAGCAACACTAATCGGTCGTTACTTTGCAATGGACCGTGATAATCGTTGGGATCGTGTTGAAGAAGCATATAACTTATTTACTCAAGCACAAGCACCACATAAAGCTGATAGTGCAATTGCAGGCCTAGAAGCCGCATATGCTCGAGATGAAAATGATGAGTTTGTCAAAGCAACAGTGATTGGCGAAGCTGCACCTATAGTTGATGGTGACGCAGTTATCTTTATGAACTTCCGTGCCGATCGCGCGCGCGAAATTACTCGTGCATTCGTTGATACTGACTTTACTGGTTTTCAGCGTACAGTAACTCCGAACCTTTCTGACTTTGTAATGCTAACAGAATATGCTGCAAGCATTGATGCAAGCGTTGCCTTCCCATCAGATAAGCTTGTAAATACATTAGGTTCAATACTTGAGCAGAATAACAAAACGCAATTACGTATTTCAGAAACTGAAAAATATGCGCATGTTACCTTCTTCTTTAATGGCGGCTTAGAAGATGCATTTGTTGGTGAAGACAGAGAATTAATCCCATCACCACAAGTAGCAACTTACGATCTACAGCCTGAAATGAACTCAGAAATGCTAACAGATAAGTTAGTTGCAGCTATCGAAAGTGGTAAATACGACGCAATCATCTGCAATTACCCTAATGGCGATATGGTTGGTCACACAGGTGTCTTTGATGCTGCCGTACAAGCATGTGAAGCGGTTGATAAATCAATTGGTCGTGTTGTTGAAGCGCTCGAAAAAACGGGTGGTGAATGCTTAATCACAGCCGATCATGGTAATGCTGAAATGATGGTCAATCCTGAGACGGGTGGCATTCATACTGCACATACTAATTTACCTGTACCACTGATCTACTTTGGTCGTGATGCTGAACCAGCTGAAACGGGTCGCCTATGTGATTTAGCACCAACGCTGCTGACTTTACTTGGTCAAGATATTCCGACTGAAATGACTGGTAACAACCTAATGAATCTGAAATAATCGTTTCCCTACGGGGAAAGGATAACGTCATGACATTTATTAAAAACAGCATGGCCTATAGTATTATAGGCCTGCTGATATTACTCTCATTAAACGCTTATGCAGCCAATAATCAGTCCGAACTGAATCAACTTCGCAATCAAATCAAAGTCCAAGACGCATCTATCAAGAAGCAGCACCGCTATTTAAACGATTTATCAAAACAAACCCAAAGTACCGATCGTGCTATTAGTAAAGTTGCCGCACAATTAAGTAATACCGAATCTCTAATTACCAATATCGAGCAGGACCTTAGCGCACTAGTGGTGAAGCAAAAAGCGTTATTAAAAAGTAAAAAGAAACAGCAGAATATCCTTTCCGCACAAATCGAAACCGCCTATTTAAGTGGTCATAATGATTATTTAAAATTACTACTTAACCAACAAGACAGCAGTGAGATCGAACGCTCGCTGGTTTATTATCAACATCTTCATGCCGCACGCGCTGCATCGATTGCTGAATTTAATGACACCATAGCTAAAATTGAAAAAAATGAAGTAGAGCAAGAAAAAATAAAGCAGCAATTACTTGTCATTAAAGCCTCACAACAACAAAAAGCTAAGCAATTGGCACAGCAAAAATCGCAGCAGAAGAAAAGTAATAGAAATATCGCTTACAGCATCAACAAACAGAAAAAAACACGAACCGAATTAGGCATTGCAGAACAAAAGTTAAAACAACAAATTGCATTATTACGAAAGCAACAACAAATCGCGTTATTAAAAAAACAACAAAGCGCGCAGATATCATTATCAGGCTTGAAACAATATAAAGGCAAATTAGATTGGCCGATAAAAGGCAAAGTACTGCACAACTTTAATAGCAAAAGATTTAATAATGTCAGTTGGCGTGGTTTAGTGATCGGTGCAAATGAAGGCAGTAAAGTTAAAGCCGTTAGCGCCGGTAAAGTGGTGTTTGCAGATTGGTTACGCGGATTCGGTATGGTAACGATTATCGATCACGGTAAGGGTTATATGAGCTTGTATGGTCATAATCAAACTTTACTAAAAGTCACAGGCGAAAAAGTACGTAAAGGCGATGTCATATCATTGGCAGGACGCAGTGGTGGTCAGCTAGAATCTGGCGTTTACTTCGAGATCCGCCACAAAGGTAAAGCTGTTAATCCACGCTCATGGCTTAAACGTTAATATTTTAGACTGCCGTTTGTATTTCCAAGTCCGTGATTAAGAACAAGGCTTCATCACGATTCTCACCACACACATCATTACATGCCTTGAATGTATCGCATAACGCTGGTCGTTCAGGGTCAGTAAATATCAAACAAAGATTATCTACAGACAAATTAACACAACGTACTCCAGCAGGCTTGCCATCCGGCATACCTGGAATATAGCTAGTGATACTTGGCGCTTCACAGCACGCGCCACAATTCATTCTGCATTGCATAAAACAAACCTTAAAAATTTAATGATTATAGCGTAATATCTGCCTGTATCTAAAAAAGGGAACAGCATGAGATTATCAGCATTTACAGTAACAGCATCCACACCACAGTTACTGATTGATATAACCAAATTATATCGACCATTTCAGCATGATGAAGCAGAAATTAAAAATAGTTTCAACGAATTACTCGCAGGGAAGAGCAAAACGCTATTTGTGGCTAAATTTAATGACCGCCACATTGGAGGGCTAATCATGCAACGTAGTGCAACAGTGTTATCTTTAAGTTGCATTGCTGTCAGAGATATAACCCAGCAACGTGGCGTAGGTAAATACCTAGTACAACAAGCAATTGAACACGCAAAATCACTAGACTTAGAAACCGTAACAGTTCTGAAGACTGCGCAAGTGACAGCTGAACTTTCTGCATTTTTAATTCACCTAGGTTTCAGCGAGCAAGCATCTGCATTTAGCTTTGACTGTTAATAATTTGCAGATATAAAAAAAGCCGATATCAATGATATCGGCTTTTTTATATTCAAACCAAAGTCTTGAATTAAATTGGCGTTTGGCGATGCCCTACTCTCACATGGGGAAGCCCCACACTACCATCGGCGTTATTACGTTTCACTACTGAGTTCGGAATGGATTCAGGTGGTACCGCAACACTATGGTCACCAAACAAATTCTTCGAGTCTTACGAATCTTCTGCTCTGCTTTATCTAAGACA
>NZ_JASJHF010000110.1:0-2931 GCF_033791185.1 Moritella sp.
AAGTAAACAGTGATACTCAGAGGATTACTGAAAAGTTAGATCCGTCAATTTCCCTTGGTAATTATAAAAACGACAGAGTCGCTTGGTAGTTATGGTACGACAAAGTCGCTTGGTGATAACAGGCTTAGAGCGATCATCCTAAGCCATTGATGGACAAAACCTTGTTAGAGTTATGACTCCAACAAGGGTTATTGTGTATTAGGAAAAGTATGACAGTTAAAGTAGTGATAAATCCTAAGAGTTCACGTCGGTTGTGAGTAATGGAGATATACTTCGTGTGCTTTGATAAATAGAGCGACAGCCTTAACAAATCGGTAAATTATTAGGCCATTAATATGCCGACTTAGTCGGACAAGTATGCATCTAATGCCAATACCTCTGACTCAACACTTTGATGGATGCGCTTAATAAATTCACTATCAGTGCAGCTTCCCAAAATGCAAAAAAGAGGCAAAAGATGTTCCGGTGTTGGATGATTAAACAAGCTATATGGCGCGTCATCTACATAGTTTAATAGGTTTTTGATATTACCCATTTGTAGATTTTTGCAAACCCATTCAGTAAACAAATTCACTTTCTTCGCTCTATCAGGATCTGGTCTTTTCGTAAACAGCTCTCGCAAGTTATGACTTATCCCCCCAGAGCCTACGATCAATACATCCTGCTCGCGTAAAACTCTCAGACATTGACCTAACCGATAGTGTGCTTCAGGGCCGAGCTGACTATTGATAGAAATTTGTACGATGGGAATATTAGCTTTCGAGAAAATCAATTTCATCGGTATCCAGACGCCATGATCCCAACCTCGATTAGCATCTAACCGCGATTTAATTCCCCCTTCACTCAACAAGCCAACAACCTTTTGCGCCAGTTTAGGCGATCCGGGTGCTGAGTAATTAAGCGCGTATAGCGCTTCAGGAAAACCATAGTAGTCATGGATCGTCGCTGGATTATCTCCGCTAGTGACGACAACATCATCGTCCACATCAAAATGCGCTGAAAACACAACAATTGCTTTTGGTGTGGGAAGCGTATTACTAAGATTACTTAAAAATGTCTTTGTGGCACTCTCCTCTATTGCCATCATCGGAGAACCGTGTGAAATAAAGAGTGCCGGAAACAGTGTTGAATTCGATTGAATCGTCATAAAACCTGTACCTCTGGCCCAACGGGTACTATCCCCGTTGGGTTTAACGCTTTAATTGAGTAATAACCGTGTTTGATGTGATCAAGGTTTACAGTATTCTCAATCCCCTTAATAGACAGAATGCGCTTAACGTAACGAGTAAGGTTCGGCATACTGGCTAACGTATTCCGGTTACACTTAAATAATCCATGATACGCCACATCAAAACGAATCAGAGTGACAAATACTCTGATATCACTTTCTGTAATAGTGTCACCAAATAAAAATGTATGACCAGCTTCTAAGCGTTCTTCAAGCTCATCCAGCATATTAAACACCTTGTAGTAAGCTTCCTCATAGGCTAACTGTGAACTAGCAAAACCGGCTTGATACACGCCATTATTGAGCTCTTCATAAACTCGCTTATTTAACGCATCAATGTCTGTTGCAAATTCATCAGGGTACAGATCTAAGGTTGAGCCAGTTAAATCATCAAAGGCCGTATTTAACATACGAATGATGTCTGCCGATTCATTGCTAACCACCACCTTATTCACTTTATCCCAGAGGACTGGCACGGTTGGGCGCCCTGTAAAGCAGGAGTCTGCCGCGGTATATAGCTCATGCAAGTATAAATGCCCATTAAGCGTATCAACATCTGAGCCAGGGTGGCCGCCAAACTGCCAACTTTGCTCTGTCAGCACAGGGTTAACGACGCTAATAGTGATATAGTCGCTTAACTGTTTAAGCTCCCTTACCATTAGCGTACGTGATGCCCATGGGCAGATATAAGCGATATACAAATGATAGCGATCTTTTTCCGCTTTAAAACCGCCAGCACCAGTCGGGCCCGCTTGGCCATCTCTAGTGATCCAGTTTCTGAAACTAGAGGTTTGTCGAATAAACCGACCCTCTTTATCTTTTGCCTGAACAGGCTGCCAGTTTTCGGTCCATACGCCATTTACTAACATGTTCATTATCCTTCTGTCATATCTAAAAGTATCAGTTCAATCTGTGGGAACAGATACTCATCCCATTCCCGATATTGCTGATTTAAACTAAGTGTAAACATAATTAAGCAGCGGAGTCTGTGCCATTGTAAGAACGGCTGTGTAACCAAGACTTAATGAGATTATCCAGCGAATAACGACCTCCGCCTTGAATTGCCAAAGAAACAGATGCGAATAGTAGTATTAGCGCAAATTCATAGCCATTATTGGCAAGGAAAAGGCCGTTACCCAAATGTACTGTCATCGCTATAAGCATGGTAAAGCCAGTCACGATTGCTGCTGGACGTGTTAACAATCCGAACATTAGCGCAATACCGCCAAAAAACTCGCCACTGCCTGCCAGAAAGGCCATTAGCATACCTGGCTCGAAACCAATACTTGCCATCCATTGACCTGTTCCCTCCAGGCCGTAACCACCAAACCAGCCAAACAGCTTTTGTGCACCGTGAGCGACTAAAACAATCCCTAAAGGAATGCGAATGGTCAGTGGTGCAATACTCGTTGTTGTGTTTAATACCGATGTAATAATTTTAGAATTCATCATCATTCCCCTAATTCCGTTAACTTGTTTAAATTATGCATCACCCGTTTGCTTTGCATATTCATAATATAATTAACAACCACTGGAAGATAAATGGTGTTATCGTTGAATAACTATCAACAAATTGTTGTTAAACGTTATGCGCAATGCGAGGCAGTAAAGTAACGGTTTGATCTGGGTGAGGTTCAGCTGACAGGCTTTAACAAAGCAAAAAGCCCTACCACTATTAAAGCGTGTAGGGCCAGAAGGATCGG
>NZ_JASJHF010000111.1:0-8592 GCF_033791185.1 Moritella sp.
GGCGAGCTTAGCTTAAAAATTAGCAATCTCGAATTATTAACGAAAGCCTTACGTCCGTTACCAAATAAATTTCACGGTCTGGCGGAGCAAGAAACTCGTTACCGTCAGCGCTACCTTGATCTGATCGCCAACGACGAAGCACGTAAAACATTTATGATCCGCTCGCAAGTTATTGCTGGTATTAGAGATTATTTGCTTAAAGATGGTTTCATGGAAGTAGAAACACCTATGATGCAGGTGATCCCAGGGGGTGCTTCTGCGCGCCCATTCATCACTAAACATAACGCCTTAGATATGGATATGTATCTACGTGTATCACCAGAATTATACTTGAAACGTTTAGTAGTCGGTGGCTTTGAGCGCGTATTCGAAATTAACCGTAACTTCCGTAACGAAGGTATTTCAACACGCCACAATCCAGAATTCACTATGCTTGAGTTCTATATGGCCTACGCTGATTACAAAGATCAAATGGCACTAACAGAAGGTATGCTACGCACCTTATCGATGAATATCTTAGGGTCAACGCTGGTACCTTACGGTGATGACGTTTATGATTTCGGTAAAGAATTCGATAAAATATCAATGATCGATTCAGTCCTGAAATACAACCCGAACATCTCTGCGGAGCAATTAGCTACAATGGAAGGTGCGACGGCTGTAGCACAAGGACTGGGCATTAAAATAGATGCAAATTGGGGTCGTGGTCGTGTGATCACTGAAATCTTCGAAGAAACAGTAGAAGAAAAATTGATCCAGCCAACTTTCATTACTGAATATCCAGCGGAAGTTTCACCGTTGGCACGCAGTAATGATAACGACAACTTTATTACCGACCGTTTTGAATTCTTTATCGGTGGTCGCGAAATTGCAAATGGTTACTCAGAGTTAAATGACTCAGCAGACCAAGATCAACGCTTCCGTGACCAAGTTGCCGCAATGGATGCTGGTGATGATGAAGCTATGTTCCACGATGCTGACTTTATCACAGCATTGGAGCACGGTTTACCACCAACAGCAGGTCAAGGCATCGGCATTGACCGTTTGGTAATGCTATTCACTAATAGCCATACTATCCGTGACGTGATCCTGTTCCCAACATTACGCCCACAAAATTAATTTTATTAGCTTAAGTTATCGCTAATAAAAAAGGGTAACCATTAGATGGTTACCCTTTTTGTTTAACTCATTGTTTTAATTTTATTTCAACTGTTTAGCGTACTGTTCCACTTGCGGTTCCGCTATTTTTTGTTGCGCTGAAATTAACTGCAGCTCATAACAACCTTGTTCAAAAGTCTGCTTGAGTACGGCATCAACCGCCGCATTAGTTAATTCAAAAGCCTGCACAGGATCATGTCCAGCTAATAAATTGGCTAACATCACACCACTAATCAAGTCTCCAACACCAACTGGCTGACGAGTAAAGTCATACAATGGTCGGGTAATATGGAAATAGCCATCAGCCGTAGCCAATAACATTTCAAAGTGGGTCCTAGTGATACCAGCTCTACTTAAATGCTTAACCAGTACAACTTCAACACCTTGTGCTAACAACAATGAACATGCTTGTTTAACCTGTTCTATATTATCAATTTGCATACCGGTTAAGGTTTCTAGCTCAAGTAAATTAGGCGCAATAACGTCCGCTTTTTGCAATGCTTGGTGTTTAAAAAAATCCATCACTTCAGGAACAACTATACAGCCCTTTTCAGGGTGTCCCATTACTGGGTCACAAAAATATAATGCATCAGGGTTATGTTTTTTAACTTGTTCAACAGCATAAAGCACTTCACTACCTTGCGTTGCAGAACCTAGGTAGCCACTTAATACCGCATCACAACTTGATAAGCTATCAATATTGACTAAACCATCAACGAGACTCTTAATTTGATCAACCGGCATTACCATTCCTTGCCATCCTTGCTGATACTGGGTGTGATTCGAAAACTGTACCGTGTTAATCGGCCACACTTCAACACCCATTCGGCGCATAGGAAAAACCACAGCACTGTTACCAGCACAACCAAATACAACATGAGACTGAATAGACAAGATAGATTTCATAACTAATACCTCAACAAAAAATAAAAAAGGGGGCATAAAGCCCCCTTTTTGGTTGAATCAAATATAAAATTAATTCATAGATTAAATAGCTAAATACAACCTAATCTTGCTTTAAAACCTTCACAGTATAACTACCATCTGCTTGAGGGTATAAACCGTGAATATCTGTTTCAAAACCAGGGAACTCAGTACCGATTTCACATAGCATTTCCAAGAAATCTAACACTGGACGTGATGTTTCAGTGATCATTTCACCAGGAAGTACTAGTGGCACACCTGGAGGATAAGGTAGGATCATGTTGGCATTAACACGATTAACCATCTCGTTTAGTTTCACTTCTTCAGTGTTACCACGTAGCTCTTGTTGCCATGCAGCATTCGGCGTTATTTTCAGTTCAGGTAATACATCAAACGCTTTGAACATCAATTCTGGCAGTTTGAATTTCTTCATCATGTCATGAATACTTTGAGCTAGCTCTTGGATGTGCATGCCTTCATAGAATTTTGGATCTTCAGCATATAACGTAGGGATAAAGTTCTTCACTGTTAAGTTTAGATCAAAACCACGTTTAAACTCAGTTAATGCACGTAGTAGTGCAAGTGTTTTAGCTTTATCGATACCAATTGAGAATAGGAATAATAGGTTATATGGACCAGTTTTCTCAACTACTACACCGCGCTCATCAAGGAACTTAGCTACTAGTGATGCTGGGATACCAGTTTCAGCTAAGTTGTCACCTTCCATTCCTGGAGTTAACAAAGTAACTTTAATTGGATCTAGGTACATGTGGTCAGCGTCGATATCTTTAAAACCATGCCATGTATCTTTTGGATCTAGGTTCCAACATTCTGTTGTTTCAATATCTTCAGGCTGCCATACATCAAAGAACCAACCATCAGTTTCTTTTTCTAGACGTTTAACTTCTTTACGGAAACGAATTGCACGATCGATAGAATCTTGCATTAGTTTCTTACCAGTATTACCACGCATCATCGCCGCAGCAGTTTCTGTTGATGCAACAATAGAATACTGTGGAGAAGTTGATGTATGCATCATATATGCTTCATTGAATGTTTCTTTATCAATGTCGCCTTTAATGTGGATCATCGAAGATTGTGAGAATGCAGCCAATAGTTTATGAGTAGATTGTGTTTCATAGAACACTTTACCTGGCATCGCTTCACCACTCATACCGCACTTACCTTCATAAATGTTGTTGAAGTTAGTGTAAGGAACCCAAGCACTGTCGAAGTGGATAAATTTAGTATCTAATGTTTCTTTAATAAATTGCGTGTTATATAGCAGACCATCATAAGTAGAGTTAGTCACTACCGCATAGTTTGGCATCACAGCATTTGGTGTTGCTGCTACTTTAGTCGCAATAACGTCACGGCTGAATTCACTTTGTGGAATACCACCTAAAATACCGTATGCGTTACGCGTTGGACGGAAGTAAATCGGTGTAATATCACTCATCATCAATAGGTGAGTCAGTGATTTATGACAGTTACGGTCGATAAGTACTGTGCTACCAGATGGTGCAGAGAACATACCTACGATCTTGTTAGCCGTTGACGTACCATTCGTCACAATGTAAGAGTGATCTGCGTTGAATGTTTTAGCGATGTACTCTTCAGCTTCTTGATGTGGACCAGAGTGATCAAGTAATGAACCTAGTTCCGGCATAGATACTGATACGTCAGCTTTAAATGCATTTGGACCATAGAAATCATAGAAGATACTACCTGCTGGACTACGTTGGAACGCAGTACCGCCCATGTGACCAGGTGTACAGAAAGTATATTTACCTTCTTCAACATAGTTAAACAATGCTTTTGTAAACGGAGGCATTATTTCACTTTTATAATTTTCAATCGCTTGATTAATTTTCAATGCGATATCATCACCCATGCCTAATGCATACTCAAAGAATGATACATTTAAACGTAAGTCTGTTAATGAAACATCCAGAGCAGATTGTTCATTAGCGAATGCAAATACTGGTAATTTTTCGTTTAACGCGTTGATTTGTTCGCAAAGGGTCAATGGGTATTTATCCCAATCGAAGATAGCACCACAGATACGTGGGTTCATTTCGATCATTTTAATCAAGTCGTTGTCATCAACAGGATAAACAACCTGGTAACCAGCACTTTCTAAAGAAGCATGTAATTGACGAATAGGCTCTTCTTTAAAAAATACACCCATGTGATTTAAGATAGCAATAATGTTCATTTGGAGATCTCCAAGACGAATAAGGGCGCTCGCTATCATTTGATAGAGATTAGAGAGCGCCAGAAATTAATGAAAAAGGGTTTATTAAAATTGATTATTCAGATTAAGCAGTTGCGGTTTTCACAGCTGAAGAGCTTTGTGAAAGACCTTTCTTCTTGCCATAGAACACAAGAATAATAAGTGAAACTAGGAAGGTACCAGTTAATGCATAACCTTCTGCACCGGCTAATGCAATTAGACAGAACACACAAG
Organism: Moritella sp.; assembly: GCF_033791185.1. Classification (GTDB taxonomy): domain Bacteria; phylum Pseudomonadota; class Gammaproteobacteria; order Enterobacterales; family Moritellaceae; genus Moritella. Next base: position 4,553 of record NZ_JASJHF010000111.1, read on the forward strand.
CAATACCCGAGAACAACATTACGAAGATATTACGTGTAGTCATACTCTCTAAACGGATTAAGTTAACGCTTGAGTAGAAGTAAGGCAGCATAGTAAGTAGTACAGCAATCGTAGTTAACTGGTTAAATAGGTCGCCTGTATTTGATGAACCGCTGAACATAGTGATGAATGCCATTAAGAACGTCATCTTGATTGACGCAAGAATCAAACCTTTCTTAGCAACACCAGATTTGTCCGTTTCACCATAAACAGCTGGGAAGTTACCATCAGCAGCAGCACGCTTACCGGCTTCACCTACGAGCATCATCCATGAACCTAATGATGTGAAACATGCAAGAGCAGTAAATGCAGCAACAAATGGTGCTGACCAGCTACCAAAGATAGATGTTGTTGCAAGAGCAAAAGGTGCACCAGAAGCAGCAACTTCAGCAGCAGGGAACATACCAGCAATAACTTGAGTTGATAAGATGTAGATAACGCCAGCTAATGTTGTACCTAGCATTGTTGCTAGTGGTACTGTGCGTTTAGGGTTTTTAACCATACCCGAAGATACAGCCGCAGACTCAACACCAACAAATGACCATAAACAGATAAGAACAGCACTAATAATTGCGCCTGAATCACTAGCAGATGAAACATTCCAGTTTTGGCTATAAACAGTTGTATCAAAGTGTGACCAACCAACCGTCGCAGTACCGATAACAGGGATAAGAATAAGTACAAGACCTAATGTACATAAACGGCTAACCCAAGTACCACCCAGTAAGTTAATGAAAGTAAAGATCCATACAGATGCAACCGTCGCGATAGCAGCAGGGATAGGACTTGCTAAGATAGGGAAGAATACTGAAAGATATGAAACGCCTGTAATGGCAATCGCTAAGTTACCAATCCAGTTAGCATGGTAATACAGCACACCAGTTTGAAAACCAAGTACTGGCGCAACATCACCAGCGTAACCAATAGGGCCACCTTCTTGCGGATCTTTCGTTGATAAACGCGCAAATACAAATGCTAAACTCAGCGCACCAACCAAACAGATTATCCAGCTAAATATAGAAACTGAACCAACAGCAGCTAAAGAAGATGGTAACAATGCAATACCACTGCCCATCATGTTACCGGCAACAACACCAGTACAGGCAATTAAGCCAATTTTTTTCGTATTAGATGACATTTCATCTCCCAAGTCTTATCAAGTAGAGCAACACGCTCGGTTAGCAAATAAGTTAGCAGGTGGTGATATTGCAGAGATAAAATAATGTGACTCAGCAGTCCACCTGAATTTCTAAGCACAGGCTACTCCTAATGTGGGAGAAAGAAATAAGGGTAAAATGAACAATAAAATCATTAGAAAATAACACAGCACTTATATATCCCTTATAAATAAATGCCAACCACCTGTTTTAAAACAAACACTTAGATAACATAAAGACAAGATCGATTTATATTTATCATGATAATGATATTTATAAAGATTAAATACGGCGCTTATTAATCGAATAGCCTATTAGAACTTGATAAACGGGATGGTTTGGATTGTAGATACGCTAGCTTTATAGGAACGGTTGCAAAAATAGCGTTCACATTTACAGGACTGATGGTGAAATGCGGATAGATATTCAGATTATCGAGGTAATACTCTCTAGTAGGTAGTACTAATTTCGTTAACTACATACTCAATGTCTTCACTCAAGAATAATAAGCCATAAATAGCTATAACAAATTATAGTAAATGACAGAATGCCAATCATTATATCGCAGATACAAAAAAGCCCCTGACAAGCAGGGGCTAAAAAGACTAACTTATATTAACTTGATAGAACTCGGGTTCACCACTCTATGCATGAATATAGCAATTGTTTCTAGATTACTATGGAACGCAAGATTGGAGCTTAACTGATAGGTTTCGATCGAAGTATCAATGTAAAAAGCTTGTGTATAAGCATCTCCAGCACTATCAAGATTACCACTTAACTCAGCTAGCTTTCCAAGGATAATATAATACATAGATGAACGGCGATCTTCTCCAGCCAATTGGATCAAATTATTTGCCTTTGTTTCATTCCCTTTCAATAAAGCTTGTAATGCCAACGCTTCATATTCTCTTGCTGCTAATTTTCTATTATTTATATACGTAGTGTTTGCAGTAAGGTCGGCACTCGACTGCTTAATTTCATCTACAAATTCATCTGATAACAGCAATGCAGTTAATACATTATAAGCAATATAGCGCTCCGCGAGTACTAATCCATTATTTGGTTTCACCGTAAGGATCTCTTCGAACAAATCAATCCCCTGTTTAAATAATTTAGGGTCTAATTGGTTAGTATAATGATTAGCAATAATTAATTTAGTTAACAAATGTTGCTCTTTAGGTAAGTCTTGCATTACATAATCGAGCTGCTGTTTTGTAGGGTTAATCCGTAATGCTACCATGAGATCTGATGACGCTTTATGCAAGTTTTCATACATCTCATCACCAGATATTAAATACTGCTTACTAAATATAACTCGATTAGATGCGTTGTTACGATAATTAATGTCTAAATACGACAACCCTTGTTGCGTATCAATTCTGACACTAATTATTTTCCCCGGTAATATACCTGTTGTAAAGTTCGTCTTTTTTAATTGCACTCGGTAATCACTAAGAGTTAACACATCATTCATCAATTTTTGGCTAATACCATCAGCAAGGTACTCACTGGTAACATCTGCATTTTGACTAGCATAATAGCTAAACTCAATAACTTGCGTATCTAGTGCTTTGGTGATCGCTGGCTTCGTTTGAACATATGTGCAAAGAACAATAACGCAGATTAAAACCGATAATAGAAAACCATCAAACAGCTGTAATTTATAACGCTGTAAGAAAGTAAGTTTTGTATCCGATTTAGCTTCTTCGGCGGCAGTATGATTAGAGATATGGGTAACGGCACGTGTTAACGGTCCAGCGGGAAATACGGTTATAGTTTGTTCGCAATCAGACTCAGCATCTTTATCTATACTTTTTTCAGCATCGACAATGGAATCTGCCTTTTTAGCTTCTATTATCAGTATATGTGCATCATCAGAGCTTAATTCGATTGTATCTGCAACTAATGTATAGCCACGTTTAGGCACGGTAGCTATAAATCGTTCACAATCAACACGACCATCTTTTAATATTTTTCGAAGCTCAAAAATAGACTGAGTGACAACTTGATCAGTAACAATCGCGCCATCCCAAATGTGCTCAATCAGCTCTTCACGTCCAAATACCTCACTTGGAGACTGCGCTAAGAAAGATAACAAATTAACCAAACGAGGTTCAACTGTTACTTCTCTTCCTTGTCGGTACAATTTATTTTCTTCAACAATCAATATCCAATTACTGATTTGAAAACATAAACCATTCATAAAAAGCCCTTAAAACCACTTATGTATCGGAACACTGATACTTTAATCAAGCAACTAGCCTAAGTTTATTAATCACAAAGACTAAATCAAAAATAATTACGACATTTAATATTACAAAAACAAGATATCACAGATCTATTTAACCACCAAGTTAGTGAAAATCAGTATTATCAACAATTAAAAGGCTACCTCTAATGTATTATATATCCATGTTAAATTAGCAGTAAAACTGCCAGTAACATACATTTTTTATAAGGTTAACGCATTCTTAAATAGCGTAATTCAGACCGCTTAAAGCCACATATTGAGGCGTTAAATTAAATGTAATATACTCAAGTTAATTAACATTTTTAGCATTTAGATCAATAACAATACTCAAATAAATTAACCAAAATATGCAATTTCAAGTTTTTATACTGAGCGTATAATAAGTCATTTCTCTTTATAAAAATAGAATAACCTTTATTACGAGTAGAGAGAATGAGGCATGCAGAGAAACGTTAGACCGAAGAATAGGAATAATATATATTTTTATAACATCTGAATTTCAGATAAAAAAAAGCCTGAATCGTAAGACTCAGGCTTTTTTATTTGTTGGCGGAGCGGACGGGACTCGAACCCGCGACCCCCGGCGTGAC
>NZ_JASJHF010000112.1:0-8925 GCF_033791185.1 Moritella sp.
CCCATGGTTGATGCAAGACTTAAAGATGGTAGCCGTATTAATGCCATCATCCCACCACTAGCCCTGGATGGTCCTGCGCTATCGATACGTCGCTTCACAGTGGATAAATTACAAGTGCAGCAACTCATTGACTACGGCTCAATGACGCAGCCTATGGCCGATTTTATCCAAGCGACCGTATTAGGCAAGTTAAACATTCTAATTTCTGGCGGTACCGGTAGTGGTAAAACGACATTATTGAATATTTTGTCTGGCTTCATTCCTGATAATGAAAGAATTATAACCATTGAAGATTCAGCAGAATTACAACTTCAGCAGCCACATACGGTAAGACTTGAAACCAGACCAGCTAATATTGAAGGCAAAGGTGAAGTCAGTCAACGTGAGCTAGTAAAAAACTGCTTACGGATGCGCCCAGATCGAATTGTCATCGGTGAAGTACGTGGTAGTGAAGCTATCGACATGTTAGCGGCGATGAACACTGGTCACGAAGGTTCCATGACAACACTGCATGCCAACACACCACGTGATGGCTTAGGCCGATTGGAAAATATGGTTTGCATGGCTGGGTTTGACATGCCAGTTCATAACATTAGAACTCAAATATCATCTGCAATTGATATAGTCGTGCAATTGCAGCGCCAAGAAGATGGTAAACGACGCATTACTAGTATCCAAGAAGTCACAGGCATGGAAGGAGATATGATCACCATGTCTGAAATATTCACTTTCAGACGCGAAGGCAAAAATGAAGATAATAGTATCAGAGGCCGATTTGCTGCCACAGGAGTAGTACCGACCTTCTCACGTAAGCTTAAAGATAAGGGAATTGAACTTCCTCACAGCTTATTTACTGTCGATATGCTCTCTAACGGATTTTAAGCGGAGGCTTTATGAGTTCTCAAATCATTTTTTTATTATTGGTATTTGCCGCTGTCGTACTATTATTTCAAAGTTTATTTATCTCCGTATACAGCCCGCAAAGGGCTAATTCCAAACATATACGTAAGCATTTAGCTTCATTGGCAGATCGTGGTGAAGAAGCCGAAGCAGAAATATTAATTAATAAAAAAGTCGAATCACTTCCGCCTATTCTACAGTGGGTCGAATCATTACCCTTAATTTATAGTTACACCTATAAGATGGAACTTTCAGGGTCAAAGTTGTTAGGCCACCAATATTTATTAATTACCCTTGCCTTGTGTTTTATCAGCGCAATAACAGCATGGTTTGTTAGTCTCGATATTATTTTTTCAGTATTTTGTGTCATCGTGATGTTTACGATCATGCATTTAATCTTGAATCGAAATATTAATAAAAGAATGGAAAATATTGAGCAGCAATTTCCAGAAGCATTAGACGTACTTAAACGTGGTTTGCAAGCAGGTTATGCTTTTAGTGACTCAATTAAACTAGTTTCTGAAGAACTCGAAGGTGAATTATCCGATGAATTCAAGCTTATGTTTAATCGAATTAACTATGGTAACGATGCGCATACCGCTCTGTTAAGTTTTGTTAAACGAGTGCCAAGTACCTCCGCAATGGCATTTTGCAGTTCAGTATCTATCCATAAAGAAACCGGTGGTAACCTCGCTGAAAATATCGAGAATCTATCCAAAATAATTAGACAACGATTTACCTTCAAGCGCCGTGTAAAAACATTATCCGCAGAGGGACGACTGTCAGGTTGGATACTAGTCTTGTTACCTTTTGCTTTATTTGCAGTGCTTTATATCACATCCCCAGATTACGTAAGTATCTTAATAAATAGCCCCGAGGGCTTAAACCTCCTCAAATGGGGCGGTATAGGTATGTTATCCGGCATATGGTGGATCAGTAAATTAATCAAAATCGAGGTCTAGTCATGAACCAAATTACGCAATTTTTAGATTCTTTTATAACAGATGCCGACCAGATGAAATGGGCTGTATATCTGATTGCAGGTTTAACAGGGATAACCCTCGCTATTGCGTTATCATCCTTGGCATCTGGCCTTTATTCACCAGTCAAACACCAATTAAATAAGCTATCTAAAGAGTCTCAACCATCGCCAGATTTAGCTAAAGAATATGAATCATCTCTAGAGCACAATATTGATAAACTTAATCATATTCCCTTTATCAATAAACATTACCAAGGTGATTCATCGACTAAAAAATTACTTATTCATGCCGGTTTCCACTCCCAGGACGCATTGAAAATATTTAATTCGATTAAGCTGTTATTACTATTAGCAAGTGGCGGGATTGTCGCAATCTTAAGCCATCAAATATTTAGTTATTCTACAACCGCGTCCGCATATATTATTGCGATTGTGCTTGGTGTTGCCTATCTTCTACCGGGTATCATCTTAAAAAAAATGGCTAATCGAAGAATGGCTGATTTGCGTAAGTACTTTCCAGATGCGCTTGATCTACTTATTGTTTGCTGTGAATCTGGACTGGGGTTATTAGAATCATTTCAACGTGTTGCAAAAGAATTAAAACTTGCACATCCCTATTTGGCCTATGAACTAAATTTAGTCTGTAGTAAAGTTCGCTATGGACTGACCTTACAGCAGGCATTAAAAGAATTTAGTGACAGAACAGGTTTAGAAGACATAAGAGGTCTTAATTCTGTCATCGTGCAAAGCTTAAGATTAGGAACCGGTGTAGCAGCAACAATTCGTATTTATTCTGATGAGTATCGGGAAAAAAGACTACAAATAGCAGAAGAAAACGCAGCGAAATTAGGTGTGAAAATGATATTCCCTATGATGTGCTGTATTTGGCCGTCATTCTTTATTGTGGCGATTGGGCCAGCCGTATTACAAGTTATGAATACTTGGGGAGATGCATTTTGATAAAAAAATCATATCGGGTTAGTTACTGGCTATCTGCCATTCTAGGATTAACGCTTTTATCTGGCTGTACAACCACCACCCCCCATAATGATAACCAACTTAGATTATCTGATGTAGAGCCAGACTCAAGACAATCAATAGTTACGCAAGCAATGACAGCCGAGCAAAACAGTCAATTCGATAAAGCCATCGTTCTTTATGCTAAAGCATTAAAGTTACAACCTAGCGATGAAGACGATGCAACAACCACAATGACCAACACCAGCATATTTTATAAAATTGGTCTGCTTGAAGTTAGACAAGGTAATGTTGAGCTTGCTAGAAAAGCGTTTGGAGAAGTACTTAAAAGTGAACCGACGCATAGCGCAGCTCAGACCCAACTTGGTGTTATATATTTAACCCAAAAAAATAAACAAGATGCTATGGTTTTATTAACCAAAGCCATCGCCACGGATCAACTGCGCCTTGCCAATCAATCCAAATCAAAAGACGCTTATTTTGCACTCGATGAACTCTCACCATTAGAAGCTTACATGGGATTAGCGGTCATTCATGATCTTAAAAATGACCACAATAAAGCCATGACTTTATTCAAGTTGATATTACCAATAACACCGCAAGACCCGCTTTTATTCACTAACATAGGATATTCTTATTATCTTTCAGGCAATTTTGTTGAAGCTGAAATAAATTTTAAAAAAGCCATCGATCTCGATATGGAGTTTTCAAGAGCTTGGGTTGATTTAGGTTTAGTTTATGTCCGTAAGGGAATGTATACAAAAGCACTACAAACCTTAAAACAAGTTATGCCTACAGAACATGCTTATAATGATATCGGTTACTTCTTGATACTCGAAGGCCGCTATCGTGAAGCAGAATATTTTCTCGAACGCGCAATAGAGCTTTCTCCAAGTTATTTTGTTAAAGCAAATGTTAATCTTGAAAACCTTAAACTGCACATGAACAAAGACATCGACCTTGCTTATTCAAAAGAATAATCACCATTTGTTAACGACAGTTGTTTTTTTAATATAGAAATTTTATAAAAAATAGTCAAAAAGCGTTGCAATTTTATCCTAGATTGCTATTGTGAACTCAACCACACTTATTAGTAACAATATACTAACTGGATAAAATATATGAATAACAACCTGAAAGTAAACGTGCATCACCATCATCATATTTGATTAGCTTTCAGGCTGTTGACTGGAGGTGTATGCATGCAAACTTCCGGAACTCACTTAGAAAAACCCTCGGAAGATAAAACTTTCGGGGGTTTTTTCGTTTATAGACAATTATTTTGACAAGGTTAAAGGATGACTATGTTAGAGATTAAAAATGACCAACCAAGACTAAGAATCGCAATTCAAAAATCAGGCCGTCTGAGCACTGAATCTCAAAATTTGCTTAAAGCAATGGGTCTTAAAATTAACATGCGTGAACAACGTTTAATCGCGCACTGTGAAAATATGCCTATCGACCTACTTCGTGTACGTGATGACGATATCCCTGGTTTAATCATGGACGGTGTTGCTGACCTCGGTTTCATTGGCGAAAACGAATTAGAAGAAAAAGAATTAGAACGTAAACGCCTCGGTGAACCCGCTGAGTATACATTGCTTAAACGTATGACCTTCGGTGGCTGTCGTTTATCTATCGCCGCGACAGAAGAGTTTGATTACCAAGGTCCGCATTCATTAGAAGGTCTACGCATTGCAACCTCTTACCCTGAGTTGCTTAAACGGTATCTTGATGAGCAAGGCGTTAACTTCAAATCAGTCATGCTTAATGGTTCTGTTGAAGTAGCCCCCCGCGCTGGTATTGCAGACGCAATCTGTGATCTGGTATCAACAGGTGCGACGCTGGAAGCAAATGGACTCAAAGAAGTACAAGACATCTTTCATTCTAAAGCGGTATTAATTCAAGCAAAATCAGCATTATCAACAGACAAGCAAGCATTAGTTGACCGTTTAATGGTTCGTGCTCAAGGTGTTATGCAAGCCAAAGAAAGTAAGTACATCATGCTACACGCACCTAAGTCGCAACTTGATGCCGTTATAGCTCTACTTCCTGGCGCTGAAAACCCAACGGTATTACCACTTGCATCAACTGACGATATAGTTGCAGTACACTTGGTTAGTACTGAAAAACTGTTCTGGGAAACCATGGAAGAACTTAAACAGTTAGGCGCAAGTTCAATTTTAGTATTACCAATTGAAAAAATGCTAGGTTAGTAGCAAACATGCATAAGCAATGTTAAGGGAGGATCAAGCATGAAAACAGTAATATGGGATCAACTAACTCAGGTTGAAAAAACAGCATTATTAATGCGTCCAGCAATATCCAATTCGGCAAAAATAAGTGGCATTGTCACTGATATTATTGCGCAAGTTAGAAATGAAGGTGATAACGCATTAAAAGCATTAACGGCAAAGTTTGATAAAATTGAAACAGATTGTTTGCGTGTATCTGCAGCTGAAATTGAAGCGGCATGTTTACGCGTAGACGCTGATACTCAACAAGCAATCAAACAAGCTCAACAACACATTCATTGTTTCCACCAAGCACAAGTACAAGATACGATCCGTGTAGAGACAATGCCTGGTGTGGTTTGTGAAATGCATACTGTGGCGCTTGATGCTGTTGGTCTATATATCCCCGGCGGCAGTGCACCACTGCCGTCAACTGTACTCATGCTTGCAACACCGGCTAATATTGCAAATTGTGAACGTATTGTATTAACAACACCACCACCGATTGCCGATGAAATTTTGTTTGCCGCGCAATTATGCGGCGTAACAGAGATTTATACCCTTGGTGGAGCACAAGCGATTGCCGCCCTCGCTTATGGTTCTAAATCAATTAATAAAGTAGATAAAATATTTGGCCCAGGTAACGCGTTTGTAACAGAAGCCAAACGCCAAGTAAGCATGGATATTAAAGGGGCCGCAATTGATATGCCAGCGGGTCCATCTGAGGTGCTGGTTATTGCAGATGCGAACGCTGATGCAAGTTTTATTGCCGCAGATCTACTCTCTCAAGCTGAACATGGGCCTGATTCACAATCAATATTAGTGGTGTCTTCAAGCACGTTAGCAGCCGAAGTATCTGAACAAGTTGATCAACAATTAGCCTGCTTATCACGTCAAGACATTGCGGTTCAGTCGATTGCCTCAAGCTTAATTATTATTACCAATAATACAGCAACCGCAATCGAGATCAGTAACCTATATGCACCAGAGCACTTAATCGTGCAAACAGAAAACGCTCGTAGTTTATTGCCAAAACTAAAGCATGCTGGCTCAATTTTTTTAGGGGCTTGGTCACCAGAATCTGTAGGTGACTATGCGAGTGGCACTAATCATGTATTGCCTACCTATGGCTACACCAAAACCTATTCAAGTTTAGGGCTTGCTGATTTTACTAAACGCTTTACTGTTCAGGAGTTAACCCAAGATGGTCTCAAGAGCTTGGCGAAGACGGTCACTTGTCTGGCTGATGCAGAAGGACTCGACGCACACAAACGCGCCGTTACAATCAGAACCGATCGCTTGGGAGAAATGTAATGAACAGCAAGATAGCTCGATTAGCAAGAAAGAACGTGCAAGAACTAACACCGTATCAATCAGCACGTAGAATTGGTGGTACTGGTGATGTTTGGCTCAATGCCAATGAAGCGCCTGATTCAGGTCATTACTCCTTAGATTGCAGCCGTTTAAACCGTTACCCGGAATTTCAACCCGAGTCTGTCATTAATGGTTATGCTGAATATGCAGGGGTAAAACCAACGCAAGTTATCACAACTCGTGGTGCTGACGAAGCAATTGAATTGCTTATTCGTACATTCTGCGAACCCGGTATTGATAGCATTTTAATTAACCCTCCTACTTATGGTATGTATGAGATTAGTGCTGAAACATGTGGTGTGGCCACAATGAAGCAAGCACTTGATGTTAATTTCGACCCTGATTATGACGCAATCAAAGCCCAATTAGACACAGTTAATATCGTGTTCTTATGTGCTCCAAATAATCCAACCGGAAATCTAATCGATACGGCTAAATTAACGGATTTATTAAGTGCAGCCAAAGACAAAGCGATTATCGTTTGTGATGAAGCTTATATTGAGTTTTGTCCCGACGCATCGCAAGTTTCATTATTACAAGATTTTGATAACCTTGTAATTTTGAGAACACTATCAAAAGCATTTGCTTTGGCGTCAATTCGTTGTGGCTTTGCATTAGCCAGTAATACCGTTATTGGTTTATTATCAAAAGTCATCGCTCCCTATCCAGTACCCGAACCAGTAGCGCAAATTGCCAGTCAGGCGCTAACTGAAAAAGGGATTGCTGTCATGCAATCACGTGTAACGCAACTTAACGGTATGCGTAATGCGTTTGTCGATGAGCTTAACCAGTTACAAGGAATAGAAAAAGTATTCCCTGCAACCGGTAATTATGTCTTAGTACAATTTAATAACAGTCAAAAAGTGTTTAGCTTATTAGGTGAACAAGGTATTGTATTAAGAGATTTTAGTGCTAAAGCACGATTAGAAAACTGTATTCGAATCACCTTAGGCAACGCGGCTGAAATGAACAGTACCTTAGTCGCTTTAAAGTCTGTACTTTCTTAATTACAGAAATCATAAAAGAATAAAAATAAACAAGCAGGAGCCCGATGTGAGCAAGGAAAAATTCTTATTTATTGATCGCGATGGTACATTAATTGATGAGCCTATTAGTGATAAACAAGTCGACAGTTTAGAAAAACTAAAATTTGAACCGTTAGTGATCCCAGCATTACTTAAGTTACAACATGCAGGTTTCACACTGGTCATCGTCTCTAATCAAGATGGGCTGGGCAGCGAGAGTTACCCGCAAAGTGATTTTGATATCCCACAAAATGCAATGATGGCATTATTTGCTTCTCAAGGCGTTAACTTCGAGTCGGTACTATTATGCCCGCATTTTAGCGAAGATAATTGTAGCTGCCGTAAGCCAAATTTAGGTATGGTAAAAGAATATTTGCAGTCTGGTCGCATCGACTTTGCTAACTCTTATGTTATTGGCGACCGCATTACTGACATTCAACTTGCTGAAAATATGGGGATTGAAGGCATCCTGTATAGCCGTAGTGATTTAACTTGGCCAATGATTGAAGATAAAATTTTGGCTAAAGGTAACCGCGTTGCAAGTGTTACCCGTACGACAAAAGAAACTGACATTAAAGTAGATATTGATTTAGATAGCCAAGGTGGCAGTCAAATTGATACAGGCATGGGCTTTTTTGATCACATGCTAGATCAAATTGCCACACACGGTGGCTTTAGGTTAAATCTCAGCGTTGCTGGCGATTTACATATTGACGATCACCACACAGTGGAAGACACTGCGCTTGCATTGGGTAATGCTATTAACCAAGCATTAGGTGATAAACGCGGAATTGGCCGTTTTGGTTTTGTTTTACCGATGGATGAATGTGAAGCGTCCTGCTCACTGGATTTATCCGGCCGAGCTTACCTACAATTTAATGCTGAATTCCCACGCGATCACATTGGTGAGTTTGCAACAGAAATGGTGCCGCATTTCTTCCGTTCATTAAGTGACGGGATGGCCGCAACACTGCACCTTAAAGCGGAAGGTAAAAACACCCACCATTTAGTTGAAAGCTTATTTAAAAGCTTTGGTCGTACCCTTCGCCAATGTATTAAAGTTGAAGGTGACATGCTACCAAGTTCAAAAGGAGTGCTTTAATGGATCAAACCACAATCAAAGATCAAGCTAATTGTCATGTTGTCATTATTGATACTGGTTGTGCCAATCTTTCATCAGTAAGATTTGCTGTTGAGCGCTTAGGTTATCCAGTCACAGTCAGCCGCGAACCTGCTGTATTACGTAATGCGTCTAAATTGTTCTTACCTGGCGTTGGTACTGCAAAAGAAGCGATGAAGAACCTAGCTGATCGTGAACTTATCACATTAGTAAAAAGCTTAACTCAACCAGTATTAGGTATTTGTCTGGGCATGCAGCTACTAGCCGAATTCTCAGCAGAAGGCCAAGTAGCAACACTGGGCCTAATTGCAG
>NZ_JASJHF010000113.1:0-4753 GCF_033791185.1 Moritella sp.
GCTTCTATATTATTCGAACCTGCTGCGGAGGGGTGGCAGAGTGGCCGAATGCACTGGTCTTGAAAACCAGCAGGGGTTAATAGCTCCTCGAGAGTTCAAATCTCTCCTCCTCCGCCATCCATTCAAGAGAACGCTAATTGATTACTATTTATAGTAACTGGTTAGCGTTTTTTTATATCTCAATTTCGACATTTTTTTTACTAATCCTGTGCTAACTTCATTATCATAACCAAATATTTATACCAGCAGCATTAACATCAGTATGCATATATGCTTGGTATTATTCATCTTTGTTGAGATTTTTGCTTATGAGCCTGTTTTTCTATAACCGTATACGTTGTTTCCTTATTTCTACTTCTGTTGTTATTAGTTTAGTTTTTTCTAGCACTATTTTTGCGGAGAACAAGACCAGCCTAGCGCCGACATTCACCTTACCCGGTATTGATAATAGCCAAGTTGATCTTGCTGACTATCGTGGCAAGGTGGTATTGGTGGATTTTTGGGCATCGTGGTGCACGCCATGTATCCGTTCATTTCCGTGGATGGACGCAATGGTGGAAAAATATGGCGAACAAGGATTTGAAGTTATTGCCATTAATATGGATCAAGAAGCTGTTTTAGCGAAAAAGTTCTTACAACGTTACCCGAATAAATTAACCATCGCGTTTGATCCGCAAGGTGCAGTCGCTGAGCAATACGAGATCATGGGCTTACCGAATTCATTTATACTTAATAAACAAGGTGAAATTGTGTATAAGCATATCGGCTTTAGATTATCGGAATTAGATAAATACGAAGCAGAGATCTTATCGTTACTACCTTAAATATAATAATTATCGCTTTCAATTAATGTTTGGAGTGGCTTATGAGACGGATTTTATTATTAGTCAGTGTATTGAGTTTAACAGCATGTTCGTCACTTGGGGTGAAACCTTGGGAGCGTGACTTGCTGGCTAAACCGGAAATGCAGCTTGCTGAAAATCCAATGGAAATGGGCTTTGATGACCATACTTACTTCAGTAAAGAAGGCTCAAGTGGCGGCGGCAGTTTTGCTGGTGGAGGTTGTGGATGCAACTAAAAAGCAAAAACAAAACCTTTGCCAATATATCGCTGACATTGGCTGCTGCGACATGTGCACTTGCCGCTCCTGCTATGGCTGCAACACCAGAACCAGATAGCTGGAATGTAGATGCCGGATTATTGATTTATGCCGAAAGTGATGACCAAGTGCAAGCTTATGAAGGTGCACTGTCTATTACTAAGCAAATCGATGACGAGCGCAGCATTAATGTCAAAGGTGTGGTTGATGTGCTGACTGGTGCATCACCCAATGGCGCTGTTGCTCAAAACAGAGCACAAACTTTCACTCGACCTTCAGGTAATGGTTCTTACACCACAGCTGCAGGTGAAACCCCACTTGATGATACCTTTAAAGATACGCGCGTTGCCCTCAGCACCCAATACCAGCAACAACTCAATCGCCTTTGGCTCTATTCTGGTGGCGCAAACGTGTCTAAAGAATATGATTACCTTGCGCTGTCGATTAACAGTGCACTGGCGCGCGATTTTAATAATCGTAATACCACTGCATCGGTCGGTTTTTCCTATGCTTACGATACTATCGAGCCGGAAGGTGGTATACCGAATCCAGGTGTCTCTGTCGATGATCCAGATAATCGCTTAGAAGACAGTGAGACCAAGCAAACCCTGGATCTACTGTTTGGATTAACGCAAGTCATTAACCGCCAGACGCTAATGCAATTGAACTATTCGATTAGTGACATCAGTGGTTATCAAACCGACCCGTTTAAAATATTGTCTGTGGTTGATAGCAACGGTTGGGCTAATGATTATGTTTATGAAAACCGTCCTGATCAGCGTACCAAACAAAGTTTGTTTTGGCGCACTAAATATAATCTGCAGCCATCTGGACAAGTATTTGATGTCAGCTATCGCTATTTTTGGGATGACTGGGGCATGGCCTCGCATACCATAGACACCAAATGGCGGATGCCACTGGCGAACAGCCACTTTATCGAACCACATATTCGTTATTATAACCAACAAGCAGCAGACTTCTATCAGGTTTATCTTGATGACGGCCAGCCAATACCGGAATACATGACCGCTGATTATCGCTTGGGTGAGCTACAAACTTATACCATAGGTCTGAAATATGGGCTCCCGATTGCTGGCAATGAGTTTAGCGTGCGACTTGAATATTACCTGACTCAAGTATCGGGTGATGATTCATTGGCCAAAGGCGCGGGTATGTCGGGCGTTGATCTGTATCCAGACAAAAGCGCAGTTATGCTGCAGAGCTTCTATCGTTTTTAATATCGCCAGAATGTAATAGGGATGTAGTTTGGGTAAAGCTTATAACTTAACGCGACAAGCGGATTATTGGCTCGGTGAATTTGCGGTCATGGCGAGCACCTGTCAGGTGTTGTTGGATGATATGAATGCCGCGCAAGCGGATAGCCTTGTTGCACTGGCCTATGCAGAAGCAAAACGTATCGAATTAAAATACAGTCGCTTTCGTGATGACAATATTATTGCTCGCCTTAATCATGCTAAGGGTAGGGCTGTACAGCTTGATGACGAAACGGTGAAGTTGATTAATTTGGCGGATTTATGTTTTCAGCTCAGTGACGGTTTATTTGATATCAGTTCTGGGGTTCTAGGTAAATTGTGGCATTTTAAGCAACAAACACAGTTGCCGAGCGATACTGACATTAGTACCTTGTTACCTCATATTGGTTGGCAGCAAGCACTGTGGCAAGCCCCATTATTAACGTTGCCGACCGGCATGCAAATTGACCTCGGTGGTATTGGTAAAGAATACGCCGTCGATAAGGTGGCGCAGCTATTACAAAATACAATGCGACTGCAGCATATTGATAGTGCATTTTTGGTTAACTTTGGTGGT
The DNA here is from genome assembly GCF_033791185.1 of Moritella sp. Lineage (GTDB taxonomy): Bacteria > Pseudomonadota > Gammaproteobacteria > Enterobacterales > Moritellaceae > Moritella. The sequence goes on from NZ_JASJHF010000113.1 coordinate 2,930, forward strand.
GACATTTACGCTAATAAATCACGTCGTAAGGGCGATGCGTGGCAAGTGGCTATTGAAGACCCCAAGCATCTAGGGGAAAGCAAACTAATGGTTAGTTTAGCCCAAGGTGGTTTGGCGAGTAGCGGCGATAGCCAGCGCTTCATTGATGTTGATGGTCAGCGTTATAGCCACATCTTAAACCCTAAAACAGGTTACCCCATTGCTGGAGGTCCTCCTCAAGTCACTGTTTATGCCCAAAACTGTGTGCAAGCAGGGATGTTGGCAACCATAGCGCTATTACAAGGTGAGTTCGCTGAAGACTTCTTGAAAGCGCAAGATTGCCGTTATTGGTTGTAGCTCTATATGACGAGCAAAATAACGAGGCTATTTATAACGAGACTATTTATAATTAGACTATTTATAACTAGAAAATTAAACTCGATTTTGTGGTGTACCGGCGACGAACTGCTCAATATTGTGAATTAACTGATTAGCTAAAGTCTGAATTGCTGCGTCAGATCCCCAAGCTACATGTGGTGTTAAGATCAGATTCGGTAAATGGGCATTAGCGATTAATGGATTGTTGTCATCCGCAGGCTCTTGAGTAAATACATCTACGCCTGCTCCGGCAATCTGTTGATTATGTAATGCGTCAACTAAGGCCTCTTCATCAACTAATCCACCTCGTCCTGCGTTAATTAATATGCTGGTTTTTTTCATCAATTTTAATTCTTCACTACCGATGAGATCACGAGTCTGCTCTGCAAGTGGGCAATGTAGGGTCAGTACATCAGCTTGGGCTAAAACGTCTGCAAACGGGCTGTAACCTGTACGGCATGTTTCAGCGCCTTTACGCTCTGCAAAAATGACTTTCATGCCTAACGCTTTAGCCAATACTGCAACGGCATTGCCTAACCCGCCTTTACCTATAATCCCTAACGTTGACCCTGCTATATCTGTAATGGGATGGCTAAAGAAACAGAATTGTTTTTGCTGCTGCCAAACCCCCGCTTGAATATCTTGATGATAACCAACGAGATTACGCTTTAATGCCAACATCATCGCTAATACATGCTCTGGCACAGAGTTAGTGGCGTAACCTTGAATATTACTAACGATAATGCTGTTTTGACGGCAATAGTCTAAATCGACATTGTTGGTGCCCGTTGCCGCGATAGCGATCATTTTTAATTGTGGGCAGTGACTTAATACCTGCGCATCTAAAATGACTTTATTGGTAATGACAATGCTTGCATGTTGTAATCGCTCTATTACTTGCTCACGCGTTGTCGTCGCATATTCTTGCCACTGACAATCAATACTCGGTTGAGGGATAATGATGTGTTCAGGGATTGTAGCGCGGTCGAGAAAGACAATAGTTTCCATGAAGGTGAGTCCTTGGCCTTAAAGCTGATATTTGTGATTAATTTAACCTTAGTTGTTATCAAAATGATATATCTTTTTAGTTCATAAGGATAAGGTTAATCGTAATTAAGATGGTGAAAGGTCTGTGTAACGAGGAGGTATAAGCAATGCATAACATTTTTGATTCGATACCCGTAGATCTCAGCAGTGAAGTATTTGAAGATCTGGTTAGCAGTGACAAGGTTAAAATAGAACGCATTATTTCCAAAGGACATACATCACCAGATTTTTGTTGGTACGACCAAGAGCAAAGTGAGTGGGTTATTGTTATTTCTGGTAGTGCTATTATCGGTTTTGATGATAAACCGCCAGTGACCTTGAAAGCGGGTGACTACCTTAATATCCCTGCGCATCAAAAACATAAAGTGGCGTGGACAGACCCCAATGTTGAAACCGTTTGGTTAGCAGTACATTATTGAA
>NZ_JASJHF010000114.1:0-4308 GCF_033791185.1 Moritella sp.
TACCATTCCATTTTTCGTGATGATTCAAGGCGACTTCTTTTGCTAATATTAATAGGCTGCTTTCTTCTCCGTCCAATATCTGAGCCCCCACTGCGGCATGAGTTTTCATGATTTCCCATTCTTGCGCATCCAGTTTTCCTGGTTTACATAAAATCGCATCTGGAATACCAATTTTTCCAATATCATGCATAGGGGCAGCGTTATACAATAAATCGATCCACGCTTTATCGTCACTGACTTTTTCCGCCAACAATTTACTATATAATGCCATGCGAATAACATGCATGCCCGTTTCGTTATCTTTATATTCGGCGGCTTTACTTAGCTTATTTATAATGGATAGTCTGGTGCTCTCTAATTCATGTGTCCGTGCTTTAACTAAATCTTCAAGCAGGTGATTTTTTAATGATAGAGATAACTGAGATTTAACTCTTGTTTTTACAATAATCGGATTGTATGGCTTAGTTATGTAGTCAACAGCGCCCAATTCAAATCCTAATGATTCGTCTACTTGTTCATTTTTTGCTGTTACAAAAATCACCGGAATATGCTGAGTGGCAGGATCTTTTTTTAATAATCGACAAACTTCAAAGCCATCGACTTTAGGCATCATAACATCAAGTAAAATCATATCAGGTTGCGGATATGTTTGTGCTATAGATAAGGCTTTATAACCATTTGTTGCAGCAAGTATTTTATATTCAGCGTTAAGTAAACCGTTTAAAATTTGGATGTTAGCGGCTACGTCATCAACGACTAAAATAGAACGTAATGAGGGGGGTATATGCATAAAATCCTTTATATTATAGATGCTAGATTGCCGATTATATTGGGATTATTGTTGTATCCGTTTATAGATGGTTTCAATCCATATAAGCTTGAATAATGATATCGATTTTATTTTATATAATTTGAAATTTTGACTCCATAGTAAAATAATTTATCTACTAATTTATTATGCCTAGCCAGATAGTTTATCTGGCATTGTGCTGCTAAATAAATTAGTCACGAGTTCATAATAGGGGGAAAATAAAGCTAATCAACCAACCCATTACGCTTCAAGCCGCGTCGCACATTCTTACACAGTTTACCCACGCGGTTTAATTCATCAAAGGTTGGCGCAGTGCCATGCTTAACTTGGTCTTCCCAATAACAAAGTTCAGAATCGACTAATTCTAATAACTTCTTCGGACAACCTTCACACGAATCACCACAGATACTAGACTCAGGTTCGTAGAAAGGAAAAACGCCGCGCACTTCTGTAATTAGATTAGTCATGGCGGTAGAGAGATTTGGTTTTTGACTCATGGCTTTTACTCATCACTTTTGGCTCATAAAGAGACCAACTAAAAATAACTGGGACTGCTTAAATTAACGCAACATGACTGTTTAAACATATCCCTGTTATATTTCAGTGCGCGGTATTATAACGCGTCTCAGTTTAACGGGTAAAGTAACAAATTCTTTACCCCAGCAAAATACCTCGCGCTATATCAGCTAATACCTTGATACTGGTCTGTATATTTATTTTAGGATCACATGCACAGTTAATCCTAATACAGTGATCAAACTTATTCGTGGCACTGCTTAACTGACCAGGGATCACCCCTATGCCCATTTCAATGGCCTTAAGATGCAGCTGATGTCCATCAATGCTTTTCGGTAATACCACCCACAGAATACAGCCACCTTGCGGGGTCGATACCTGCGTGCCGAGGGGGAATAATTGTCGAACTAAAGATTGGATCTGATATACCTGTTTGGCGATCTTCGCCGTTAATTGACGAACATGACGTTCATATTTCCCACTATTATAAAACTGAGCCACCACAATCTGCGAGAATTGTGGGGCACTGATATTAGTAAAGGTCTTAAAATAGGAGACTTCTTTATAATACGCGCCAGGGACGATCCAGCCAACGCGTAGCCCTGACGAAATCGTTTTCGATACTGATGAGCAATACAGCACCATGCCTTTTTTATCGAAGGCCTTACAGGGTTTTAAACGCGAGCCATCAAAGGATAAATCCCCTAACAAATCATCTTCAATTAACGGGATATCACTGGCTGATAACAATTCAACTAGCTGTTTACGGTTGGCTTCTGGCATACACGAGCCCAATGGATTACTGTAGCTCGGCACCACTAATACTGCTGATATCTGCCATTGCTCTAACGCTAACTCTAACGCTTCAAGGCTCATGCCTGTGACTGGATGGCAAGGGATCTCCAACGCTTTATAACCCAATGATTCAATTAACTGCAATGAGCCAACAAAACCCGGCGATTCCAAAGCAATAGTCGCCCCCGGTTTAGCAACAGCACGTAGGCACACCGACAGGGCCTCTAAACAACCATTGGTGACAATGACATCGTCTGACGACACCTGGCAACCGGATTCATTCATGCGCTTAGCCAATACCTCACGTAATAAGGCATTACCAGCAGAAAACTGTACTTCGACAATATCCGCCATGTGATATTTGATCACTTGATTGGCTATTTTCTGTAAGGCCGGCGTCGGCATAAAATCACTCGACGGATACGAGGTGCCCATGTTGATGACATCAGGCTCGCCACATTGATGAAATATCTGACTGGCTAATTCGTGGATCTTCACCGACTTGGGTTTCATCGGGATGCTCGGGATCTCAATAACCACCTCGGTACGGGTGTTAAAACACACGTAATTACCCGATTTTGGCCTTGCTTCAACAAGTCCAATGATCTCCAGTTCTTCAATCGCCCTTTGAATCGTGGCAATGCTTACTTTGCGCTTTACCGACAAGGCTCTAAGCGACGGTAACTTGTCACCGGGTAAATACACACCCTGATGAATAAGATCGCGTAGGTCGTCGGCTATTTGCTGATATAACAATACTTTAGTCATTGATATTGGCTACTTTTACAGTTGTTTTTATAGTGTCATTTCAAGCATTGCTTTGACGCATTGCATAATCGATACGGCATAAACCAGTACAGTTTATTAAATTACTCACCAGTACAGTGACAGATTAACATAACTGTACTGGTTTATTTATCATTTTCCTGAATCTGTACTGCCCATTTATTTAAGGTTAACCTAATATCAATTGAATAACACAGCACTAGGAAGTAATTATGAACTCATCTTTAGCCATTGATCCGAAACCAAAATATGTTTCACGCCAACCAGACCAAAACGGCTACATCAATTATAGCGATGAGGAACACAGTACCTGGGCAACCTTATACAACCGTCAAACCCAGATTATTAAACACCGAGCCTGTGATGAATTCATCGACGGTATTGAACTACTGCAAATGGGCGCAGAGCGTATTCCACAATTGCCGGACATCAACCGTAAGTTAAAACAGTTAACCGGTTGGCAAATTGAGAATGTACCCGCTTTAATTGGTTTCGAACGATTTTTTGAACTGCTAGCGAGCAAACGTTTTCCGGCCGCCACTTTCATTCGCACCAAAGCAGACATAGACTACATTCAAGAACCGGATATCTTTCATGAATTGTTTGGTCACTGTCCGTTACTCACTAATCAAGCTTACGCTGACTTTTCTCAGCATTACGGTGAAATAGGCTTAAAGGCCGACAAAGCAGATCGTCCGATGCTAGCACGTTTGTACTGGTTTACCATTGAGTTTGGTTTAATGCAAAGTCAGCAAGGCTTGAAGATATTTGGTGGTGGTATTTTGTCGTCAAAACAAGAAACTTGCTACAGCTTAGAAAGCGATATTCCCAATCGCCAACCACTGCAAGTCATCGAGGCATTTCGTACCCATTACCGTATTGATGAATTACAAAAGAATTACTTTGTGATTAACCAGCTGTCTGACTTACAAAAGTTAATTAAGCTCGATTTAATTGGCCTGATAAAACAAGCCAGAATATTAGGCATGAAACCGTCGGCTTATGCACCAAAAGAAGATGCCGCTTGTTAAACACGAACATCAGTAAAATCGTTAAGCTTATTTAAAACCGAACTAAAATCGAATTAAAACAAACGTAAACGAGAGCAAATCATGACAGAATTAAACCGACAAAATTGCCAAGCATGTCGCGCCGATGCACCACAAGTCAGTGACGCAGAGTTAGCGGTATTAGTGAATCAGATCCCCGATTGGGCGGTAGAAGTGCGTGACAATATCATGCAGTTAGAGCGTGAGTTTAAGTTTAAAAACTTTAAACAAGCTATCGCATTTACTAATCGGGTGGCAGATATGGCAGAAGCAGAAGGTCATCACCCTGCGCTATTAACGGAATGGGGCAAAGTGACTATCACCTGGTGGTCGCACAGCATTAAAGGCTTA
>NZ_JASJHF010000115.1:0-11183 GCF_033791185.1 Moritella sp.
GAGCTGGCGACGATTGGTGTTGATACTTGGTTTAGTGCCTTACTCTATGGCGCACATCAAGTATTACTGGCCACTAACATCGCTTATATTCCGGCGACGATTGATCGCGTGCTTAATGATGAACTGGCCATTGCCAATACCTTCTTAACTGAGATGGGTTTTGAAGCAGGGCGTATTTGTTTGTTTGATTTAGATTCGGCAGCAGACTTTGTGGCGTTTACTCAACCGGTATTGCCTGTTGTTGAGAATAAGATCGCGGTAATGGATAGTGCGGTATTAGCAGAGCAACTGTCTGGCACTAAGCGTGAAAAATTATTTACTGCGCTAGATAAATTATCAGCCCAAAGTCCACTGCAACCGACACATTCGGCGATGCCTGAAAATGCACCTTATGGCAGTGTGGAATGTAAAACCGATGATTGTACCTTGTGTATGGGTTGCGTCGCAGTGTGCCCAACGGCTGCATTACATGCAGTTGGTGATCGCCCTGGTCTACAGTTTAGAGAACAAGATTGTGTGCAGTGTGGTCTTTGTGAAAAAGCCTGTCCTGAACAAGTGATTAGTCTTAAACCGGGTCTGAACTGGGACGTAGAAAGCCGTCGTAGTGCGGTAATGATCCACGAAGAAGAAGCGGCTTGCTGTTTAAGTTGTGGTAAAGCCTTTGCACCTGCATCGATGATTGCCATGTTAACCGAGAAACTCCAAGGTCACAGCCAATTTCAAGGTGATGCTATTCGCCGTTTATCTATGTGTGAAGACTGTCGTGTTCGCGATATTTTTTCAGATATGGCTGACGATCCACTCCGTCAGTTAAACGTGTAGGGCTACATTATGGGATCACAAAATATGTCACAGTCATTTACTGAAGATGCTGCATTGCGCATCGATATTTACAGCTTACTTGCACATTTATTACGTAAAGCACCGGATGCAGAGGTGATTGACTGGTTAGCTAATCTTGATGTTGATGCGCCGAATGCATTAATTCAAACCACGGGTATGTCAGCTGCTTGGCCACTACTGAAGTTGGCCGCACAAAAAACCTTATTAACCGCCGCAGAAGATGAATATCAAGACCTGTTTATTGGTATCGGCCACGGTGAAATTGTGCCGTTTGGCTCTTGGTTTCTCACCGGTTCATTAATGGAAATGCCGCTTGCACATTTGCGCCATGATTTGAAAAAACTGGGTTTTCAACGTGATGAATCAGTAAAAGAACCGGAAGATCATATCGCCGCCTTGCTAGAGGTCATGACCATGTTGGTGAGCGAAAGTAATCATAGCGATCAAGCTGAATTTTTTAATCGTCATATCGATACTTGGTTTGAACGTTTTTGCCAAGATTTGAAAACAGCTAAAAGCGCTGTGTTTTACAGCGCGGTAGCCGAATTAGCATGGCAATTTTTAAGTATTGAAAAAATACGTTTTATCGACGAAAAAAAATAATAACGATAAAGGAGCAAACACGATGAGTAAACAAAATAAGCCGGATGAAGACCGCCGCCAACTGTTAAAAAACATTGGTTTAGGTGTTGCAGCAGGTGCTATCGCAACGGGTGTGTCAACCACTGCGAATGCGTCTGTTGATAGCCAAGAAAAGAATGATAAACAACAAAAAACAACAGGTTACCATGAAACTCAACACATTCGTGATTATTACGATACTTTGTAAGCGGAGCTCTAAATGAAATTAACTAAACGTTCCGATACGGTCAGTAAGGACGAAAAACAACTCGGTATTTCCCGTCGTGCTTTTATGCGCAACTCTTCAATTGCTGCCGCTGGTGGTGCTGTTGGCGTGGGCATGTTCGCACCGGGCATGATGAAAAAGGCAGAAGCGAAATCCATTGATCCTGAATCGCCAGTGGAAATTAAACGTACAATTTGTTCTCACTGTTCTGTGGGCTGCGGTATTTATGCCGAAGTGCAAGAAGGTGTGTGGACAGGCCAAGAGCCTGCATTTGATCACCCTTTCAATGCGGGCGGTCATTGTGCAAAAGGCGCAGCATTGCGTGAGCATGGTCATGGTGCGAAACGTCTAAAATATCCAATGAAGCTGGTTAACGGCAAGTGGATAAAAATGAGCTGGGAAACAGCACTTGAAGAAGTCAGTCAGCAAGTGCTTAAGATCCGTGCAGAGTCAGGCCCTGATTCTGTGTACTGGTTAGGCTCAGCAAAACACAATAATGAACAGGCGTATTTGTTCCGTAAAATGGTATCGATGTGGGGCACAAATAATGTCGATCACCAAGCACGTATTTGTCACTCTACAACAGTAGCGGGTGTAGCAAATACCTGGGGTTATGGCGCGATGACTAACTCGCTAAATGACATGCATAACTGTAAATCTATCTTGTTCATTGGCTCAAACCCTGCAGAAGCGCATCCTGTTGCTATGCAGCATATCCTCATCGCCAAAGAAAAGAACAGCTGTAAGATTGTGGTAGCAGATCCACGTCGTACTCGTACAGCAGCAAAAGCTGATCATTACGTATCATTGCGTCCGGGTTCTGACGTTGCCTTCGTTTGGGGCGTGCTATATCACGTGTTTAAAAACGAATGGGAAGATAAAGAATTTATCCATCAACGTGTTTATGGCATGGAAGAAGTTCGTGCTGAAGTGGCTAAATGGACACCTGCAGAAGTTGAACGTGTATCTGGTGTGCCGGAAGCGGAAGTATATGAGACTGCAAAACTGTTATCTGAAAACCGTCCAGGTTGCGTAGTTTGGTGCATGGGTGGTACTCAGCATACCACGGGTAATAACAATACTCGTGCTTATTGTATTCTTGAACTTGCGTTAGGCAACATGGGTAAATCTGGCGGCGGTGCGAATATTTTCCGTGGTCACGATAACGTCCAGGGCGCAACGGATTTTGGTGTGTTATCAGATAACTTACCGGGTTATTACGGTTTGTCTGAAGGCGCATGGAAACATTGGGCTGGGGTATGGGATGTTGATTACGAATGGCTGAAAAACCGTTTTGATCAAAAAGACTACCGCGGCAAGCTGCCAATGAACCATGCTGGTATTCCTGTATCGCGTTGGATTGATGGCGTATTAGAAAACAAAGATAATATCGAACAGAACGATAATATCCGTGCCATGTTCTATTGGGGTCATGCGGTTAACTCACAAACTCGTGGTCCAGAAATGCGCACCGCGATGGGCAAACTGGACATGATGGTTATTGTTGACCCGTATCCAGGTGTTGCAGCGGTAATGAACGGTCGTACTGACAATGTTTATTTACTACCAGCGACAACGCAATTTGAAACCACAGGTTCAGTTACTGCAACTAACCGTTCAGTTCAATGGCGTGATAAGGTCATTGAGCCACTATTTGAATCAAAACCTGATCACGAAATCATGTACTTGTTGGCTAAAAAGCTTGGTTTAGCAGAGCAAGTCTTCAAGAACATTGAGGTTAAAAATAATCAACCTGTGATTGAAGATATTACTCGTGAATACAACAAGGGTATGTGGACAATCGGTTATACCGGACAAAGTCCTGAACGCTTGAAAGCACACCAAAAAAATTGGCATACATTCCATAAAACTACCTTAGCTGGTGAAGGTGGTGTTGCTAATGGTGAGACTTATGGTCTGCCTTGGCCATGTTGGGGTACGCCAGAGATGAAGCACCCTGGTACCCATATTCTTTATGACACATCTAAACCTGTAGCATTGGGTGGTGGTAACTTCCGTGCCCGTTTTGGTGTTGAACGTAATGGTGAGAGCTTACTGGCTGTAGACAGTTATTCAAAAGACTGTGAGTTAGAAGGTGGTTTCCCAGAGTTTAGTGCCAAACTGCTTAAGCAACTTGGCTGGTGGGATGAATTGACTGCCGACGAGAAATCAAAAGCAGAAGGTAAGAACTGGAAAACCGATGTGTCTGGTGGTATTCAACGTGTGGCTATTAAGCACGGTTGTATCCCATTTGGTAACGCTAAAGCTCGTGCTGTGGTATGGACGTTCCCAGATGCTGTGCCAATTCATCGTGAACCTCTGTATACGCCGCGCCGTGACTTAGTTGCTGATTATCCAACTTGGGATGACAGTGAAGCGATGTTCCGTTTACCAACGCTATACAAATCAATCCAAGACAAAGATGTATCGGGCGAGTACCCAATTATCTTAACTTCGGGTCGTTTGGTTGAATATGAAGGTGGTGGTGATGAAACCCGTTCAAATCCTTGGTTAGCAGAATTACAACAAGAAATGTTTGTTGAAGTTAACCCGAAAGATGCTAACGATTTAGGCTTTAGAGACGGTGAAATGGTGTGGGTTGAAGGCGCTGAAAAAGGCCGTATTCACGTTAAAGCTATGGTTACTCGCCGTGTTAAACCCGGTCTTGCCTTTTTACCATTCCACTTTGGTGGCTATTTCCAAGGTGAAGACTTACGTGGCAATTACCCTGAAGGTTCAGTTCCATATGTATCGGGTGAATCAGCAAACATTGCAACAACCTATGGTTATGATCCTGTGACACAAATGCAGGAAACAAAAGTAACCCTCTGTAAAATCTCTAAAGCGTAAGGAGTCATTCCGATGGCGAGTATGAAATTTCTGTGTGACTCGAAACGTTGTATTGAATGCAATGGTTGTGTTACCGCATGTAAGAACGAAAATGATGATGCCCTTGAATGGGGTATCCAACGCCGCCGCGTTGTTACTTTAAACGACGGTGAACCAGGTGAAAGCTCAATCTCTGTAGCATGTATGCATTGTACTGATGCGCCGTGTATGGCGGTTTGTCCTGCTGATTGTTTTGAACGCACTGAAGATGGCGTTGTACTGCACGATAAAGATCTATGTATCGGTTGTGGTTATTGTTTGTTTGCCTGTCCATTTGGCGCGCCGCAATTTCCAAAGCAAGATGCCTTTGGTGAACGTGGCAAGATGGATAAATGTACCTTCTGTGCTGGTGGACCAAATGTTGAAGACGGTTCTAAAGAAGAGAAAGAGAAATACGGTGCTAACCGTATTGCTGAAGGTAAGTTACCTATGTGTGCATCGCTTTGTTCTACTAAGGCCTTGCTTGCTGGTGATGCATCTAAGATCTCTGATGTTTATGCTGAGCGTGTTGTTGCCCGTGGTGCTAAAAATGCTGGTTGGGCAAGTACTGCTGACCTCTCTTATGACGCGAGCAAACCGCAAGAAAGCTAATCCGGGCGCGCTGGTTAATGTAAATTAACTGGCTGTATGACTTGGGTATGAATTTACTATTACTAGGCGGTTTATACCCATCGATTAGCTGTACTATCGATTAGTTTTAATATCGATTAGTTTTAATATATATAGAGGCAGTTTGCTTTATGATAAACCGCTGTCTATTTAGCGCTGTTGTGTAGGCACAGTGAGGAGATTTAATGACTAAGCGAATTCAACATTGGTTCACTTTGTTAGTGAGTGTATTAATGCTGAGCTTTACCTTGTCAGCATTTGCGAGTGAAACTGCAGATGACAAGCCGCGTAGTGAACGTTTAGGCGAATCGTCAGTACAAGGTGAGCTTGCTGGTTTTGCAGGCGCTGATTATTGGCGTGCTGTGCGAGATGGTCAAGAGGGTTACACCACATCAAAATCACCTGAGCACGGTGTATTGGTTAGTGTTCCGGGCCAAGCTTGGTTTATGCTGAAAGAGAAGTGGATGTCACCGTTAGGTGCATTGGCAATCTTTGGTAGTATTGGCTTAGTGGTACTGGCTTACTTTACCATTGGTCCATTAAAATTAAGCAAAGCCAAAACAGGACGTAAGATTAAACGCTGGAGTCTGGTTGACCGTACACTGCATTGGAGTATGGCATTTACCTTCTTGAGTCTTGCAGCGACAGGACTCACATTGGTGTACGGTAAACACTTTATTAAGCCTATTATTCCGCGTGATATCTGGGCAATGATTATTTATGGCGCAAAGCAGTATCACAACTATGTGGGTCCCTTGTTTGCCATCTTACTGTTTACGGTGATGATCAAATGGTGGCGTAAGAGTTTGTTTACCAAGGTCGATATCAACTGGTTCATGAAAATGGGTGGTATGGTCGGTAAGCACAAAGGCACGCATCCATCGGCAGATTTCTCTAACGGTGGTGAAAAAGCACTGTTTTGGTTACTCATATTCTGTGGTGTGTTTATCACCTTTAGTGGTTTTGTTCTGGATTTTCCGCTGTTTGATCAAACCCGTCGTGATATGGAGTTATCCAACCTTGTGCACATGCTGGCATCACTAGTATTGATTTGTGGTTTTGTATTCCATATTTACGTGGGGTTAGTGGGTATCGAAGCATCACTAGAAGGTATGGTTACCGGTGAAGTGGATGAAACATGGGCCAAAGAGCACCATGATATCTGGTATGAAAAAGTAAAAGACTTGCCAGAGAATCAGCCTACAAGTGAAACACCATCTAAACCAGATGATAAATAGCGAGTTGCAAGTAACTCGGTAGTACTAGCTTGATAATTGCAGTCTGCTTACGCATGTAAGCAGACTGGGTTATTTAATCGAGAAAGATATCGAGATAGTTCTTAATAGCTGAAGATAGAAGATAGAAGATAGAAGATAGAAGATAGAAGATAGAAGATAAAAGGGCGAAGCGAATAGGGTAATGTGAGTACCCCAGACGCTTCTTGTTATTACAGTTCTCGTTTTTATTAAACGCGACCTTGTAATGGGATCACGCGAACCAAATCACCAATTTCTGCATTTGCCTGTTCAGGTAATACTTCAACCAAGCAATTCGCTTCACTCATCGAACGTAAGATACCTGAGCCTTGCTGTCCGGTACTTTTTACCGTTAAACGACCATTAGCATCAAAGCTAAAAATACCGCGGGTATACTCAGTGCGGTTAGGGCGAGAGCGGAATCTTTCTGTCGCCACAGCATTGAGTACTTGTGGTTGCCAATTATTCATGCCTTGCAGCTTGCGGATCGCAGGTTCTACAAATTGTAAAAATACCACCATCACAGCAACGGGATTGCCCGGTAAACCGAAAAATGGCGTTGCATCGATGTGGCCAAATGCAAGCGGGCGTCCAGGGCGCATATTGATACGCCAAAAGTTAATTTGTCCGAGCTTAGCTAATACCGTCTTAATGTAATCAGCATCGCCAACCGACACGCCACCAGAAGATAAGATCAAATCAGCTTGCGTGCTGCCTTGCTCTAAGGTCGCTGTTAATGCCGCCTCGCTATCTTCGATAATACCTAAGTCAATTACTTCACAACCCGCTTGGGTTAACATCGCGTGTAAGGTGTAGCGGTTTGAGTCGTAGATACAGTTATTCTTTTGCGCTTCACCCGGATGCTGTACTTCATCACCAGTGGAGAAAATCGCCACGCGTACTGGTCTTTGCACCGATACTTGATTGATACCGAGTGAGGCTATCATGCCTAATTCAGGTGCGGTGATCTTGCTGCCCGCCGCGACAGCTGTTTGGCCTAATGCCAGATCTTCACCAGCTTGACGAACATTTTGGCCTGGATGAATCGCTGACATCGCGAGATTAAAGCGTACCGTACTCTCAGCTTTATTATTTAACGTTGTATCTGTTTGCTGTGCTTGCTCGCGCATGACTACTGTATCAGCACATTCTGGCACGGCTGCGCCTGTCATGATGCGCACGGCTTGGCCTTTTTCGAGGGGCAAGTCGTAACTGTGGCCAGCCATGATATGAGCAACTACTGAATAGTCTTCACGATCTAAATCGTCACCACGAATGGCATAACCATCCATTGCTGAGTTGGTATGTTGCGGTACATTGACCGGTGAAAGTATGTCATGTGCGACAATTTGACCCAGAGCTGCTTTTAAATCAACGGTCTGCGCTTGCTCAATTGGTACAATATGACTAAGGATACGCTCACGACCTTCGGCAACAGACAGCATGCCTTGTGGGGTTAGATCGCCACACTGCAAACCTTGTGGTGCTAATGTTGAGCTGGTATCAACTTCCCCTTGAATGAAGCGCACTACAAAATCAGTGAGCTGTTCAAGGTTGTTAATATCGAGCTGCGGTAATAATTGCTTTACAGATCCCCGCTCTGAATCAATCGTTGCTTCAGGCATTGCTACATTCGCTGCCACGGCAATAATATTATCGTCTGTTGGATGCAACCAAGGTTTACCGACTTCAGTGCGGTGCAATTCAATTTTAGGGAAACTGAGCTTTTTAAAGCCTTCAACCAAAATAAGATCGAGCTGGGTTTGATCTAACTGGGTGAGCAAATGCGGTAATGTTGCTTCTTCATCAGGTGTTTCGGTGACTAGTGCACGGCGACAACGTGATGAAATCAGCATTTGACTCGCACCGGCTTTACGTAAGCGGTGGCTGTCTTTGCCTGGCTGGTCAATATCAAAATCATGGTGCGCATGTTTAATCACAGCAACACGAATACCACGTGCGACTAACTTGGGTAACATAGCTTCGAGTAGTGTGGTTTTGCCTGTACCACTAAATGCAGCAAAGCCGAGTAAAGGGAGTGACGCGTAGATTTTACTCATTGTTGTTGTCCAAATTGGGATAATTCTACTGGGGTATTTAAATTAACGAAGGCATTTGGCTGATCGCTAAAGTCCACCGTGAGCATATTACACTGACGATATAGCAGGATGATTTTACGATCACCGTTATCTAAAAATGCTTCTAATTTAGGTAAAATACGGCGATGTAATAACGTTACTACAGGTTGAATATGTTCACCATCATGGGCAACTAGGATGTCTGTATCGGCTTGACAAGCAGCGGTCATACGTGCGACTAAATCATGGGGTAATTGTGGGCAGTCACAAGGTACGAAGCCAATCCACTCTGCATCCGGTAAATGTAAAATAGCTGCATGCATACCACCGAGTGGACCTGGGTAACCTTGTAATTTATCGCCAAACACCGCGCCATATTGGCTGTAATTGTCTTGGTTTCGATTGGCGTTAATAGCAATGTCAGCTGTCTGCGGTGCTAAGGTATCGATAACATGTTCAATCATGGCTTTACCCGCTAATTGTACTAAACCTTTATCATTGCCACCCATGCGGCTTGCTTGTCCGCCTGCTAAAATTACCCAACTTGTTTGTTCAGCCGAGAGCATAGTTATCCTTATCTTTTTTAATGAGCTGTAAATCTGCTCGTTCGATTAGTTTGCTATTGCTAATGCACCATTGACGGCGGCAAAGTGCGGTAAGTGCGTTTTGCTGGTGGCTGGTGATGACTAAAGTTGAGCCGCGCTCGAGTAAATCTTTGGCTAACACCACTTGGCGCTCAATGGACTCTTTATCCATACTGGCGCTTGATTCATCCATCAATAGCACGCTGGGTTTTAGTACCCAAGCTCTTGCCATCGCCACGCGTTGGCGTTCACCACCAGACAATACCGAAATATGCTCATTAGCTAAAGTCTCTAACCCTACCATACGTAGCGCCGTGATCGCTTCACTTCGTTGCTCTTGACGGCCTTTTAGGGCGAATTTTAAACCATAACAGACATTATCAAGTACGCTACCATCAAACATATAAGGTGTTTGATGCATATAGATAACGCCATTTTTGCCGTTACTTTTAAATAAACGCGTAAACCAGTTCTGGCATTGCAGGTTAACTGTACCTGTAGTTGGACTTTGTAAGCCTGATAATATTTTTAGTAGCGTGGTTTTACCCACACCATTGTCACCCGTGAGGTAAATCGCTTCTTGCGGGCCAAACTTAAGATTAGGTATGTGAAACAGCAGCCGATCCTTAAAACGAATCGAAATATCTTCTGCTTGAATGCTAATTTGTTGCATGACCTATTCCTCAGTCTAATTGGTGCGCAAGTGGGCTTTGCCACGGGCGATAGATAATAAGAAATTAAGACCCAGAGCAAGAATAAGTAAGACCATGCCGAGGGCAACACCTTGTGCAAATGCACCTTTTGAACTTTCTAATGCGATGGCTGTGGGAATATTCCGGGTCGAGTTTAAAATATTACCACCGACCATCATCGAACAACCAACTTCAGTAATAATACGACTAAATGCAGCGATAATGGCTGCGAGTAGCGGGAATCGACATTCCCACATTAAACTTAATAATGCGCGGGGTAAACTTGCCCCTAAGGTCAGTGCTGTTTCCCAAGCGCGGCGATCACTGTTTTGAAACGCGGCGTGCATCATCGATACTAGAATAGGGAAACAAACCATCATTTGTCCGAAGACCATGGCTTTTTGGGTAAATAGCATTTGCCAGTTACCCAGCGGGCCTGCTCGAGACAGCATCATATAAAGTAATAAACCAATCACCACTGTCGGGATAGATTGGCAGGTATTAAATAAGGATAATAGCAGCCACCGCCCAGGGAATTTTCCGTAGGCGAGGGCAAAGGCGATCACTAACGCAGGCACTATAACAAGCGCAATCGCCAGCAAAGACACAGAGAATGATACTCCGACAATTCCCCACAGCGCCATATCGCCACTGAAGAGAAGTTGTACTGCTTGTTGAGTCGTTTGCCAAATATCCATTAACTATCTAGGTTTCTTATCGGTAAATTGAAATTAAGACTTGGCGTTAGCAACAAACAGCTGCTCACCATTACGCTGATAGCTGTTAATCATAGCTTGTGCTTTTGGATTGACTAACCAATCACTGAAGATCTTAGCGCCTTGATAATTGATATCAGGATAACGACTTGGATTAACTAAGATAACTTGGTACGGATTAAATAAACGCTTATCACCTTGTACCACAATCTTAAGGTCGAGTTTATTTTGGTAAGCTAACCAAGTACCTCGGTCAGTCAGAGTGTATGCTTGTAATTCTGATGCCATATTCAGTGTTGGTCCCATGCCTTGGCCTACTGCTTTGTAGCCAGTAAAGTTTGGTTCCATTTTCGTTTGTTCCCACAGACCCAATTCTTTTTTGTTGGTACCTGAATCATCACCACGTGAGATGAACGTCGCGTTGTAAGATGCAATGCCCGCGAGTGCATTCACAACATCTTTGTCTGCATTAATTTTAGCCGGATCTGATTTTGGTCCCACTAATACAAAGTCGTTATACATTAGTTTGCGTGGTAGTACGCCGTAACCAGCCTCTACAAATTTAGCTTCTGATTTTGCAGCGTGCGTCATCACTAAATCAACATCACCATTTTGACCCATGCGTAATGATTTACCTGTGCCTGCAGCAAGCACGTCAACGGTATAACC
>NZ_JASJHF010000116.1:0-6185 GCF_033791185.1 Moritella sp.
TCGTATTTCAAAAAACAAGTTTACGTTTTCCCCAAGGGTATGCAGGGGCTGTGGACACGTGTTGCCAAGGAACACGACATCAGATTTAACAGCGTGATCACTAAAATTACGCGAGCAGAAAGCATCACCATCGACACTAAGGCAGGATCCGAACAATTCGATCGACTTATAGTCACTACCCCGTTGGACGAAATGTCATTATTGATGGATATGATCCCCCAAGAGCAGGCATTATTTAAAAAGATTAAGTATCTGGATTATCAAACCATTCTTTGCACGGTTAATCACTTTGTGGAAGAGACGGGTTATGTACCAGAGAATTTTGTTAGTGATCGCGCCGGACACCCGGTATTTTGGTATTACCGACAAGTTGGGGAACCCGTCTATTCTTTTTATGTATTAACAGATAGAGATATGAGTGGAGAAGTTATCAACAAGAGTGAACTCTTCAATCAAGCGAAAGCATTCGATGAGACGAGGGTCATCGATAACCTGAAAAATTTTGTAGGAGCAATGGGCGCGCAGGTTGAGTCGGTTCATCAATTTGTTCATTGGAAATATTTTCCTCATGTCGACGCCGAGGAGATGAATAATGGTTTTTATGACAAACTCGAAAATATGCAAGGTAGTCAACATACATACTATGCTGGCGAGATACTCAATTTTAGTTGCGTGGGATTTACCAGCGAATATGCGGAATATATCGTAAATCGCTATTTTTAATACCATGGGAACACCAGACATAACAAACAGGTTCGTAATTCAGTGTGATCTTTTTATACCTTGATAACGTACTAATCATACCAGCATTCAATCTTAGGTTGCGAGTAAACGATGACAAAATACATGGGTAAAAAAGTACCGACCTCTAAGCTTTCCCGTATTTCTAAATTCGGTGGTTTAGTTGTGCAAGTGGCTGGTAATGTGGCCTTTGAGGGGGTTAAGCAGTTTTCTCAAGGGAAAGCACCGACATTCTCTAAACTGCTGTTAACACCTAGAAATATTGATAATCTAGCGGATAAGCTAGCTCAGTTACGCGGCGCGGCCATGAAAGTAGGACAATTGTTATCGATGGATGCTGGCGATTTATTGCCAAAAGAACTCAGTATTTTGCTTAGTAAGCTACGCGCTGATGCTCACCCTATGCCGCGTAAACAGCTGCTGCGCGTACTCACAGATAACTGGGGGCAAGACTGGTTTGAGCAATTTAGTCACATCGAACTAAAACCTTTCGCTTCAGCTTCTATCGGTCAAGTACATTTAGCTTACGGCGACCGCGGCGAAAAACTTGCTGTTAAAGTGCAATATCCTGGTGTGCGTCAATCAATCGATGCTGATGTCGACAATGTTGCTACACTCTTAAAATTATCAGGGTTATTACCACAACAAATTGAGCTAGACTCTTTACTTAGTGAAGCTAAAAAACAACTTAAAGTCGAAGCGGATTATCAGCAAGAAGCGGCCTTTAGTCGTCGCTATAGTTTATTACTCGATGGCGACCCGCATTTTATAATCCCCGAAGTATTATTAGACCATAGTACTGAAAATATTCTCTTAATGACTTATGTTGATGGTAAAACTATAGACCAAGCTGTTAATCAATCTCAGCAGCAAAGAGACAACATAGTCACTCAACTTATCCGCTTATTTTTTGCCGAGTTGTTTGAATTTAAACTGATGCAAACCGATCCTAACTTTGCCAATTATCTATACCAAGCCGAACAAGAAAAAATAGTGTTGCTTGATTTTGGTGCTACTCGCGATATACCACCCGCAATTAGCCAAGGCTATCTTGCTTTAATTCATTCAGCTAGCTTGGGCGATCGCCCTGCCATGCAAGCAGCCGCTGAGAATATAGGATTCTTTGGTCAAGATATAGATCAAGACTATCTGCAACAGGTTTTAAGCACCTTTATCATCGCGACCGAGCCTTTGCAGTACCAGGGAGAGTATGATTTTGCCAGTACCGATTTAGCTTATCGTATTAAACAAGCTGGCATGGCGATAAATAACAGACAAGACCAATGGCATACACCACCTGTCGACGCCATCTTTATTCATCGTAAATTAGCAGGATTATATTTATTGGCGGCTAAATTAAATGCCAAAGTGAATGTGTCAGCGTTATTCAAACCTTATCAAGAACAAATTAATGTAGGGGATTGATAAAATAGATTGAGTTAAAGCCACAGAGGGCGTTCTAGGGTTATCTAGAAAAAACCGCTTCCTCATCATCTATACTTACCGCTTCAGTTGTTTGATTGCGCCCTTTTTGCTTCGACATGTACAAGGCTTATCACCTTAAGTGAACGGCATTAGCCATTTTGGTGGCTTTTTCCGACATACGTGACGCGATACCGGTTTTGCGCAAGTAATTCAATTACTTACACCCATAACTACCTCTAAAGTATAACATGTATTTTAATGGCTCACTGATGAGTTATTTTTCACTCTATGCATAGAAGGTAAATCACATGAGAGTAACGAAAGTTGCTTTAGTAGTAGCAGCAATTCTGGGCTTGGTAGCTTGTAACAATAGCGATGATCAAGCATTGCAAAATCAGCTAAGCCAGCTATCTCAAGAAAAACAGCAGCTAGAGCTTGAGCACCAACAAGCGCTAGAAGAGCTAGCAGAAAAAGAAGCGGACAATACATTCCCACTTGTGCTACCACCACACCCAGACAGACTGTTTATTCGCGGTGTTAATGGTCAATGGGATGCATCTAACGAATTGACTTATGTTGGCAACAACACATACCTATCTATCCTTCGAGTAGATCGTGGTAGTCACCGATTCAAGGTTGCTAACGACAGTTGGGGATTCGAGCAGACGGTGCCCGGAAAGATCATAGAGCTAGGCGTTCAAGAAACAATGATACCTAAGCCTGATGTGACTGATGACTGCACTAACGATACCGACTGTAATTCTATGGTTACTTTCCCAGCAAAAGGTTATTACAAGTTCATTCTAGATTTAGCCGATGTTAAGTCCGGTAAAATCACCATCAAAAAAGTCAATGAAGACGAATTGGGTGATTTACTTTTGAGCTCAAATATCCATGCCGAACATGAATTTTCAGTCATTAAGGTATTCCCAGCATTTGATGGTACTAACTACACAGTTAAGACCTCAGTAAAGGATAGTTCGGCAGCGTTGCGCGAATTCGGTATCAGTTCAACGGAAGAGCTACGCGATGGTGTAGAACAGGGGATCATAGTCAAAGAGCTTGCTAATCTTCCTGTTATTCACACAGGCAGTTTGTTATTTGATGCCAACTTCGCGATTAGCATCAACGAAATGAAGCAGCTTAGCGTTTCTGAAATCAAAGATGGCAACTACAATAATAACCAACCTTTATCTGTAGAGGCGTTTGAGACTGGTGCGAAATGGCATTACGTTTGGACTCGTGATCTGTCATATGCGGCGGCTCTATCATTAGCCTTTATGGACCCTGAACGCGTTAAAAATTCATTAGAGTTTAAGCTTTCAGATTTCCGAGATGGTACAAACCAACATGGTGTGCAAATCATTCAAGATACGGGTACAGGTGGTTCTTGGCCTATCAGTACTGACCGTGTTACTTGGGCATTTGGTGCAGATAAACTCCTACAGTCTCTAACTGGCGATGCAAGAACGGAATTTGCTACGCGAGCGTATGATGCTTTGGTTAATACAATCAATGCCGATCGCATTGCTGCTTTCGACCCAACACTTGGTTTGTATACGGGTGAGCAATCATTCCTAGATTGGCGTGAGCAAACGTACTCATCTTGGAGCCCTGAAGATGTGAACTATGTTGGTACAAGTAAATCGCTTTCTACTAACGTCGCGCATTACAAGGCTATTAGACTGGCTGAGAAGCTTGCTATTGAGTTTGGTGATGATGCAGAGGCAATTGAACTAGGTTCTAAAGCTGATGATCTTAAAGTGTCTATCAATGAGAATTTCTGGGATGCAGAACGTGGCATGTACGCGAGCTACATTTTTGGTCACAAATCAAATATCAAAGTCGATAAGTACGACATGCTTGGTATTTCTCTGGCTATTTTAGAAGGAATTGCGTCACCAGAACAAGCCAAGTCATCGATGAGCCACTATCCGCATGCTCAATACGGTGTTCCAGTGTATTTCCCACAACAGCCTGACACTCCTATCTATCACAACAGAGGTATCTGGCCATTTGTTACGGCATACAGCTTAAGAGCTGGCGTTGAAGCCGGTAACGTAGCTGCTGTTAACAATGCTTTCCATTCATTGGTTCGTGGCACCTCTTTAAACCTGTCTAATATGGAAAACCTAGAGTGGTTATCTGGTAAGCCTAAATTCACACATAGTGACTACCTTGTTGATGGCCAAGAGAATCTAGATGGTCCAGTTATCAACTCGCAACGTCAGTTGTGGTCTGTAGGTGGTTACATCGGTATGGTAATTCATGATGTATTTGGCTTTGATATAATTAAAGGCGAAATCAGCGTTAATCCATTCATCACTACTGAGATGAAAGAAGTTGTATTTGGCAATCAAGACGAGATTAGCATTTCTGGCATCATGCATAATGGCGTATCTCACGAGATCACAATTAAGCTTCCAGAGGGCGACACAGGTGGTAAGGGTCGTTATGCTGTAGAGTCTGTTGTTCGCACTGATGGCTCATTTATGGTTCAACTTGGTGGTGTTATCGAAGACGATAGCAAAATAACATTGGTTGATACTTCTATCATGCCGTATGACCTGACCAACGAGTCTGTCTTCTCACCAGTAGAGCCGGCTATCTCTGCGACCATTAAGGGCGAACAGGTTCTTCTAGATATTGAAAATCATGGTTATGACATCAAGCTGTTTGCGAATGGTAAGGTAATTGATACCAATAACGTCTTTGCTTATGACGGCGTATCTACCACTTGTTTTGTTGCTGAGGCTACTGGTAAACAAGGATGGCGCTCTAACCTCAGCAAGCCAGTTTGTGTTGGTGAAGTAGAAGAGATGGCTTTCCAATCAAACGGTTCGTTTGCTTACGAAGAGCTAGAGGACGGTACTAAGGTGATTAAAAACTTTGGTAAGCCTGACGATGTTCTTCAAGGTAAAGACGGCAAATTCTTTAATGTGGAAACTGCTGGCAAATATGATTTTGCGATCAAGTACATCAACAATCAGGGTCCAGTTAACACAGGTATTACCAATGCCGTTAAGCGTTTGACTATCAAAACGCTAGATGGTACGGAGGTTCATACAGGCATAGTGCAGATGGCTCACGGTCTAAACAAGGGGGATATCCTGACTTCTGCACCGGTGGTAGCGGATTTGCCTGTAGGTCAATATACGTTTGAACTGTCTGACCACTTCAACATGAGCTACCTAGAATCTAACGAGACTTACAGCGCAGTTGGTGGCTTAAAAGGCTTTGTGAATTATGCCGATGTGATCAGCATTGGAATGACTACTCATTAATAGAGGATCCTAGCCAAAAAGGCCTGCTATCTAAGCAGGCCTTCATCATTATTCTTTATCACACCATCAACTCAAACATGCTCTCACATTCAAGTTAAAACTGTCTATGTTGTAACAGACTAAAGTGCAGCCGCTTCTACTTCAGCTACAAGCGCATTCAGTTGCGCGATAGTGTCATTCAGTTCAGCGCGGAAATCATCAGCAACTGTTGTAGCAGGTAATGTAAGGTAGATTTCTAACTGTACTACTAACAATTTTAATAACGCAGAGTAAGTTGCTGTGTTTTGCTCTTCTTCTAGCGCTAATAATGCAATGTTAATCGCAAAGTGTTGTGTCTCAGGCTGGTCTTTTTTCGCTAAGTGTTTATTTACTTTTAACTCAGCGTAATCAACAAATTGTAATTTAACGTCGATGTCGTTGTTTAGCTTTTCTAAAAATTGTGTATTGTCAGTCATAATACTTTAATCCTTGATAAATAGGCGTTATTTGAACTGCTGACTCAAACCAATAAGCAGCAACTTTTAAAAAACAGTATAACGAAAAAAGCCTGCTCAATGAGCAGGCTTTTCCGAATTCCAATTACTTGGAATAAATAAGTGGTCGGTGATAGAGGATTCGAACCTCTGACCCCCTGGTCCCAAACCAGGTGCGCTACCAAGCTGCGCTAATCACCGAACATGGTGCGGAAGGAGAGACTTGAACTCTCACACCTTGCGATACTAGAACCTAAATCTA
>NZ_JASJHF010000117.1:0-4423 GCF_033791185.1 Moritella sp.
ACTGGATATGAGATTTTAATTCAACCAATGATACAGATACATTATCTAAACCTTTAGCTGCCCATTTGATCACGCGATGGATCTTTTCAAGATCGATCGTTTCTTGTTTACCGCTGCGTTTTGTAACTAGTAAATTCTTATTCATTTAGCTGACTAACCTTAAACAATGTTAAGAATGTTTCCACCAACACTAGTATTGATATTCTTGTTAATACACAAGATGTAGTGTTGTCCTTTATTCATGCATACAAGATAGAGGCATAATCGATTTTTGGCAAGTGGCACTAAACTGAACAACATGTGGATAATTTAGTGAGTTAGTAGCGACTTACATTCTGGCCTCAGTGATCAATTACGGTTAGCAAAAATCAACAGCAAAGTGAAAAAAAAAAGAAAAAAAAGTGTTGCCAAGCTTGTGTGATGATCCTCAAATAATTTGATTATATTTACAGCTAATCCGTTTATAAAACTACCATGCAAGTATTATATTAGAATTTTGTGAGGTGGTTGTTATTACCAACAATTATGTCATTTTATACCCAGCAAGTTTCATATTACCTAAAAGTGGATAACATTTGCTTAAGCGGAAGTTCAGAGATAGACGGAATGGATGGCGTTGTATTGATATTCTGTAGAAGAGAGAAAGAAAGTGGGGGAGATAATCACCTAACAGTAAAGGTACTGCTAGATGAAGAAGAACGTATTAATCGATAAGCTGCGTATGTAGCATATAGTTAACGTCAACATTCTCGCCCAGTTTGAACTGGTCAACGACTGGAATGTAATGCAGGCCTGTCATGTGATGACAATATAGTCCCGATTGATCAACCCAGTGTAGCAGTTCGGAAGGACGAATAAATTTCTTATGATCATGAGTACCGTTAGGCATCATCTTCATAATTTTCTCTGCACCAACAATCATGAACAAGTATGATTTTAAATTACGGTTGATCGTCGAGAAAAAGATATGACCACCTGGTTTAACTAAGCGCATACAGGCATTTACCACTGAACCTGGATCGGGCACATGCTCTAGCATTTCCATGCAAGTAATGACATCAAAGCTATTTGGCTGTTCTTCTGCTAACTCTTCTATTAAGACTTGACGGTATTCAACTTCAGTACCAGATTCAAGTGCGTGCAATTTAGCCACATTGAGGGGTTCTTTACCCATATCAACACCTAATGCTTGTGCTCCGCGGCGAGCCATGCTTTCCGTTAAGATACCGCCACCACAGCCCACATCAAGAACTCTCTTGCCAAATAAGCCGCCGCTGCGCTCATCAATGTAGTCTAAGCGTAATGGATTGATTTGATGTAATGGCTTGAAGTCACCTGCTGGATCCCACCAGCGACTGGCCATGGCTTCAAATTTAGCGATTTCCTGTTTATCTACATTCATACATAGTCTTCTTGATACGTTAATAAGGTGAAAAGTAATAAATATGGGCACAGTATATAACGAGAAAATGATTTCAGAAGTATTATTTGTGAGCCAACGAATAAATAATTTGCGAAGCGGTTAATAAAATCGTAACCAACAGAGTTAATTTTCTTATATATTGTATTTGCTGGTAAATATTATGCTAGAATGAATCTCTAAAAAATATAATAGAAAGCACTTTAAAACTTAGGGGTAAAGGCTTATATGAGTAATTTAGCCACAGAAATCACACCTATCAATATTGAAGAAGAATTAAAAAATTCCTATTTAGATTACGCTATGAGCGTTATTGTTGGTCGTGCTCTTCCTGATGTTCGCGATGGTTTAAAACCAGTTCACCGCCGTGTTTTATTCGCGATGAACGAATTGAAGAATGATTGGAACAAACCATATAAAAAATCAGCACGTGTTGTTGGTGACGTAATCGGTAAATATCACCCACACGGTGACACAGCTGTTTATGACACAATCGTACGTATGGCGCAGCCTTTCTCTTTGCGCTACATGCTTGTTGATGGTCAAGGTAACTTCGGTTCAGTTGACGGCGATTCTGCAGCCGCAATGCGTTATACCGAAATCAGAATGTCAAAAATCGCGCATGAATTACTTGCCGATTTAGACAAGGAAACGGTTGATTACGTACCTAACTATGATGGTACCGAATTCATTCCTGATGTTATGCCTACGCGTATTCCGAACCTGCTAGTGAATGGTTCGTCGGGTATTGCAGTAGGTATGGCGACTAATATACCACCTCATAATTTAAACGAGGTGATTAATGGTTGTTTAGCATTAATTAAAAATCCAGATCTAAGTCTGGAAGAATTAATGGAATACATTCCTGGTCCAGATTTCCCTACTCACGGTATCATTAACGGTAAAGCTGGTATTGAACAGGCTTATCGTACTGGCCGTGGTAAAGTTCATATCCGTGCTCGTGCGGAAATTGAAACCAATGACCGCGGTCGTGAAACGATCATCGTTCATGAACTGCCTTACCAAGTGAACAAAGCGCGTTTGATTGAACGTATCGCTGAGTTTGTTAAAGATAAAAAAATTGAAGGCATCAGTGCCTTACGCGACGAATCTGATAAAGATGGTATGCGTATGGTTGTTGAAATTAAACGTGATGCCGTTGGTGAAGTTGTATTAAACAACCTTTATGCTCAAACGCAAATGCAAGTTGTATTTGGTATGAACATGGTTGCCTTGATTGACAAACAGCCAAAAATCTTCACATTAAAAGGCATGTTAGATGCATTCTTGCGTCATCGCCGTGAAGTTGTTACACGTCGTACTGTGTTTGAACTGCGCAAAGCGCGTGAGCGTGCTCATATCCTTGAGTCGTTAGCGATTGCACTAGCAAACATTGATGAAATCATTGCCTTAATTAAGCAATCACCGACATCTGCAGAAGCAAAACAAGCCTTAATTAGCCGCGGTTGGCAGTTAGGCGATGTATCTGCAATGTTAGAGAGTGCGGGTGATGATGCTGCTCGTCCTGAATGGTTAGAAGCTGAGTATGGTATTCGTGAAGGTTCGTATTTCTTAACCGAGATACAAGCACAAGCAATCCTAGACTTACGTTTACACAAACTAACAGGTTTAGAACACGAGAAAATTCTTAACGAATACAGAGAATTATTGGAAGTTATTGCAGAATTATTGCATATCCTTAATTCTCCAGAACGTCTACTTGAAGTTATCACTGAAGAGCTACAAGCTTCGAAAGACAACTTTGGTGACGAACGTCGTACAGAGATCTCTGCAAGCAGTGCTGATATTAACTTAGAAGACTTAATCGAACGTGAAGATGTTGTAGTAACACTATCTCACGAAGGTTATGTTAAGTATCAGCCGCTAACTGATTACGAAGCGCAGCGTCGTTGTGGTAAAGGTAAATCAGCAACGAAGATGAAAGAAGAAGATTTCATCGAACGTTTATTGGTCGCTAATACCCATGATCATATTCTGTGCTTCTCAAGCCGTGGTCGCTTGTACTGGATGAAGGTATATCAATTACCATTAGCTAGTCGTCAAGCCCGTGGTAAGCCAATTGTTAACTTACTACCACTAGAAGAAGGTGAGCGTATTACTGCGATCCTACCTGTATCTGAGTTTGAAGATAACAAGTTTGTCTTCATGGCAACGGCTAACGGTACAGTGAAGAAAACAGCACTAAGTGCATACAGCAAGCCTCGTGCTGGCGGTATCATCGCTGTTAACCTGAATGAAGGGAATGAACTAATTGGTGTTGATATCACTGATGGTACTAACGACATTATGTTGTTCTCTGATGAAGGTAAAGTAGTACGTTTCTGCGAGTTTGAAGAAACACCAGTACTTGACGAAGAAGGTAACCCTGTTCTTGATGAGAACGGCAAACCAGAAATCAAGTTCAAAGGTGTGCGTCCTATGGGCCGTACAGCAACTGGTGTTCGTGGTATTAAATTAGAAGGCGAGCAAAAAGTTGTCTCTCTAATCGTACCGAAGAACGACGGTGCTATCTTAACAGCAACTGAAAACGGTTACGGTAAACGTACTGCACTTGCAGAATACCCAGCGAAGAGTCGTGGTACTAAGGGTGTTGTTTCAATTAAAGTAAGTGAACGTAACGGTAAAGTTGTTGGTGCTACGCAAGTGCTTGACGGTGATGAGCTAATGCTTATTACTAATGGCGGTACGCTAGTAAGAACTCGTGCATCTGAAGTCTCTATGGTTGGCCGTAACACCCAAGGTGTTCGTCTAATCCGTACGGGTGATGATGAGCTCGTTGTTGGTTTACAACGCATCGATGAAGTTGAAGTAGACGAGAACGCAGTTGTTGTTGATGCAGAAAATGCTGAAGCACCAAGCGAAGTTCCAGCTACACCAACGGATGCAGCTGACAGCGCTGAAGGAGCAACTGAAGAGTAATTAAGGCTAGTGTAGTAATGCACTAATCACGATTAACTTCAATAAGGCCTGTTACTCCTAGAG
>NZ_JASJHF010000118.1:0-5767 GCF_033791185.1 Moritella sp.
GGTATATTTACTCAATAACTTTATAACTAAGTTAATTAATGCGCCTGAAATGCGTTTTCTATTTCAGTTAAACTACTCGGATCATCAATGGTTGATGGAGTGACATATTGCTCTCCATCCGTCACTTGTTTAATGGTTCTACGTAATACTTTACCGGAGCGTGTTTTAGGTAAACGATTAACAATAATGACATTTTTAAAACTAGCAACCGCGCCAATTTCATCACGTACTTTTTGTAATAATTCCTTCTCAACATTACCGTCGACAGAATAATGACCATCTTTTAATACCACGAAGCCAAACGGGATCTGACCTTTTAGTTCATCGTGTGCACCAATTACGGCGCATTCAGCTACATCATTGTGCGCGCCTAATATCTCTTCCATTTCACCAGTTGATAAGCGATGACCTGCGACATTAATAACATCGTCGATGCGACCCATTACAAATAGGTAGCCATCTTCATCCATATAACCGCCATCGCCAGAAACGTAATAACCTGGAAATTGGCTTAAATATCCACTTTGGAAGCGGTCATGATTTCGCCATACTGTTGCCAAACAACTCGGTGGTAGTGGGAGTTTGATAACGATAAATCCTTGTGTATTTGGCGCAACAGGTAAACCTACTTCATCTAATATTTGCACATCAAATCCAGGTGTTGGTTTAGTCGATGAACCAGGCTTTAATGGAAATTTCTGTAGGCCTAATGGATTACCTGAAATAGCCCAACCAGTTTCAGTCTGCCACCAATGATCGACAACAGGACGCTGAGTTTTTTCTTCAACCCATTCAAGTGTTGGTGGATCAAGGCGCTCACCGGCCATGAAAATGGTACGTAATGCTGGCATTGGGTATTGCTTTATCAATTCACCTTCAGGATCTTCTTTTCTGATTGCTCTAAATGCAGTAGGAGCTGAAAATAATATATTTACATCATACTCTTGGCATACGCGCCAGAAAGCAGCCGGATCCGGTGTTCTTACTGGTTTCCCCTCAAATAATATAGTGCTACAACCTTGTATAAGCGGCGCGTAAACAATATAAGAGTGCCCAACAACCCAGCCAACATCTGAAGCTGCCCAATATACATCGCCAGGTTTGGCATCGTAGATAACAGACATGCTGTATTTCATTGCAACTGCGTGACCACCATTTTCACGGACTACGCCTTTGGGTTTTCCTGTTGTCCCAGAGGTATAAAGTATATATAAGGGATCCGTCGCTTTAACCGGCACACAGTCATGCGGAGAAGAGGTCGCAAGTTGCTGAGACCAATTAACATCACGACTATCATTTAATTCAGCAGGGCACTCGTCACGTTGAAAAACAATGACTTTTTCTGGTTTCCAACGACTATCCATAATCGCTTTGTTGACCATTGGCATATAAGGAATTATTTTTTTAATTTCGATACCACAAGATGCCGCCATAATCACTTTAGGCTCTGCATCTTCAATTCTGATGGCTAATTCATTTGCTGCAAAACCGCCAAATACGACTGAATGTACTGCACCTAAACGAGCGCATGCTAACATTGCCATTACCGCTTCCGGGATCATTGGCATGTAAATAATAACCCGATCACCTTTAACAACACCTAGGTCAGCTAACATGCCAGCAGTGCGTGCAACCTGATTAGTTAACTGCTTATAGGTATATTGCTGTTTTTTTCCGGTAACGGGAGAGTCATAGATAAGCGCTGTTTGCTCAGCTCTACCATTTAAAACATGGTAATCTAATGCTAAATAACAGGTATTTAATTCGCCATCTGCAAACCAGCGATCTATTCCATTTTCATCTTTGTGTAAGATATTTTGCGGCGATTTATACCATTCAATCGCTTTCGCTTGTTCTTGCCAGAATGCTTCGGGATTATTTTTTGCTTGCTCAAATTCAGTTTGGTATGCAGACATCATAATTTTCCTTATATTACATCTTTAAATTATTTACACTTCTATTGCAGGCACACGCACCCAGCCTTCCATTAAAATACGCGCACTGCGACTCATTATTGCTTTATCAACTAGCCATTGGTCGTCTACCTGGCTAACTTGTGCACCCACTTTTAAGGTCCCTGATGGATGACCAAAATTAATAGTTTGATGATTGCCTCCACCCGCTGCGTTATTAACCAAGGTTCCTGGTATCGCAGCTGCTGTAGCAATCGCAACGGCTGCTGTGCCCATCATTGCGTGGTGTAATTTACCCATAGATAAAGCACGTACATTAAAGTTGATTTGCTGTTTTGTGATCGCTTTACCACTGGATGAAATATAATCTTGAGCGGGACTAACAAAAGCAATTTTAGGGATATGTTGTTGTGTAATGGATTGGTCAATATGTTCTATTAATCCCATTTTGACGGCTGCAAAGGCACGAATCGCTTCGAATTTTTGAAGTGCTTGTGAATCCGAATTAATGACTTCTTGTCCTTCAGTACCAATATAACCAAGCTCATTTGCGTTTAAAAACACAGTGGCGATACCTGCGTTGATCATGGTGACATTAAAGGTGCCAATACCCGGTACATGTAACGCTTCGATAAGCTTTCCGGTCGGGAACATGGCATTTTTTGCATCAGAGGGATTGATAAACTCAATACTAATTTCAGCAGAGGGGAAAGTGACACCATCAAGCTCAAAGTCACCACACTCTTGTACTTCTCCATCATAAATAGGAACATGAGCAATAATTGTTTTATTAATATTAGCTTGCCATATACGTACAACTGCATGGCCATTAAAAGGAATTCGGTTGTTATCTATGAGTCCTTGATGGATAGCAAAAGCCCCAACTGCTGAAGATAAGTTGCCACAGTTACCACTCCAGTCTACAAAGGCTTTTTCAATTGACACTTGTCCGAACAAATAATCTACATCGTGGTCTGATTTATCACTCTTAGATACGATCACTGTTTTACTAGTACTTGAGGTTGCGCCGCCCATTCCATCTGTTTGTTTAGCATAGGGGTCGGGACTGCCGATAACACGCAACAATATAGCATCACGTGCTTTACCTGCTGTTTGTGCCTCTTCGGGCAAATCTTGCTGATTAAAAAACACGCCTTTGCTGGTGCCTCCTCGCATATAGGTTGCAGCGATTTTAATCTGTGGCTGATATTTAGATTGTTGCACTTCTGCTTTCACTGTCATGCTTCAACCCTTGTTTTTGATGATTCAAGAAAATCCTGTGCAAAGCGTTGTAAAATACCACCAGCTTCATAAATAGAAACTTCTTCTTCGGTATCTAAGCGACACTTAACTGCAACACTAAGCTGTTCACCATTTGCTCTCTCAATCTGTAGCGTTAATCTCGCACCCGGTGTTCGTTCGCCAACAACAGCAAAGGTTTCCGTTCCATCAATAGCGTAACTATTGCGATCCTCACCATTAATAAATTCAACCGGTAATACGCCCATACCGACCAGATTAGTACGATGAATTCGCTCAAACCCTTCTGCGACTATTACTTCTACGCCAGCCAAGCGAACCCCTTTAGCTGCCCAATCTCGCGATGAGCCCTGACCATAATCAGCACCGGCTACAATAATTAAAGGCTGTTTACGTTGCATGTAAACTTCAATGGCTTCCCACATTCGCATCACCTTGCCTTCGGGTTCAACACGTGCAAATGAGCCTTGCACAATGGCGGTATCTTGCTTAACCATTTCATTGAATAGTTTAGGATTGGCAAAGGTGGCACGTTGTGCAGTTAGGTGATCGCCTCTATGGGTTGCATAGGAATTAAAATCAACTTCAGGAAGGCCCATTTTATCGAGATATGCGCCAGCTGCGCTGTCTAACATAATGGCATTCGAAGGTGATAAATGATCCGTAGTGATATTGTCACCCAGTACTGCTAAAGGACGCATATTCTTAAGCTGACGTTCACCAGCTAACGCTCCTTCCCAGTAGGGGGGGCGGCGAATATAAGTACTTTGTGGTCGCCAATCATATAGTGGTTCAGTTGCTTTTAGTTCTGAACCATAATCGACTTTAATATCAAACATGGGTTCATAAACGGCTCTAAATTGTGCTGGTTTGACACTTTCATTGATAACGTCATCAATTTCAGCATCACTTGGCCAAACGTCTTTTAACTTAATATCGTTACCATCTTGATCGACACCCAATACACCTTTTTCAATATCAAAACGTATAGTACCCGCAATAGCATAGGCAACAACTAATGGGGGAGATGCAATAAAAGCTTGTTTTGCATAAGGGTGAATTCGTCCATCAAAGTTCCTATTGCCAGATAGAACCGCCGTCGTATAAAGATCACGTTCAATAATTTCTTGTTGGATAATCGGATCTAATGCACCGCTCATGCCGTTACAGGTGGTACAGGCAAAACCGACAATACCAAAACCAAGTTGTTCTAATTCGGTTAATAAGTTTGCTTCTTCTAGGTACAGTTGTACGGCTTTTGAACCCGGTGCTAAAGATGTTTTTACCCAAGGTTTACGCACTAATCCAAGTTGATTGGCATTTCTTGCTAATAACGCTGCGGCAATAACATTGCGCGGATTTGATGTATTAGTGCAACTAGTGATTGCTGCAATAATACAAGCTCCATCGGGCATTTTACCGGCTTCATTTTCAACTATGCCGGCAATGCCTTTACTGGCAAGTTCAGCTGTAGCGACGCGTCTATGTGGGTTAGAAGGGCCGGCAATATTTCTACCAACTGAAGATAGATCAAACTCAAGTACACGATTGTATTCTGCGGTTTTTAAATCATCAGCCCATAAACCCGTTTGTTTTGCGTAGGTCTCAACTAACTTAACCTGTTTTTCATCGCGGCCGGTAAGTGTTAAGTAATCGATGGTTTTTTGATCGATATAAAACATACCTGCTGATGCACCAAATTCAGGTGTCATATTAGATATAGTTGCGCGATCGCCTAATGTTAAAGCAGATGCACCTTCACCAAAAAACTCAAGGTAACAAGAAACAACTTTTTGCGCGCGTAAAAATTCAGTAATCGCTAATACAATATCTGTTGCAGTGATCCCTTCTTGACGTTTGCCAAATAGGTTAACCCCAACAATATCAGGTGTTCTCATATAAGAAGCACGGCCTAACATAACACTTTCGGCCTCTAAACCACCGACACCTACAGCGATCACTCCTAATGCGTCGACATGTGGCGTGTGGCTGTCTGTGCCGACTAATGTATCTGGAAAAGCAACGCCATCTAAACTGTGAATAACCGGAGACATTTTCTCTAAATTTATTTGATGCATAATGCCGTTACCAGGCTGGATCACATCAATATTTTTAAAGGCCGTTTTAGTCCAATTAATAAAATGAAAACGGTCGTCATTACGCCTATCTTCGATTGCACGATTTTTTTCAAATGCGTCTTTTTCAAAGCCCGCGTGTTCAACAGCCAGAGAGTGATCGACAATCAGTTGCGTTGGAACAACTGGATTTACTTGTGCTGGGTCGCCGCCTTTTGCTGCAATGGCATCACGTAAGCCCGCTAGGTCAACTAATGCTGTTTGTCCTAAAATATCATGACAAACAACACGTGCCGGAAACCAAGGGAAATCTAAATCTTGTCTACTTTCTATCAACTGATTAAGTGAGTCGAATAAATTATCAGCCGGACAACGACGCACTAAATTTTCAGCTAGTACACGAGATGTATAAGGTAACTTTTCATAGGCTCCCGCTTTAATTGCATTGACAGCTTCTCGGGTATCAAAATAGTCTAATGTCGTACCCGGTAGGGGTTTACGGTAATTCTCATTCATAAT
>NZ_JASJHF010000119.1:0-2936 GCF_033791185.1 Moritella sp.
GGAGAACATAATATGAGAAAATTATTGGCTGTGCTGCTAACTGCAGGGACTTTATTCTCTGTGTCAGTGCAAAGTAACGAAACGGCTGTAATCGAAAACGTAAACAATGGCGGTGTAGCATCACTCCGTGGTATTACTGAATTAGACACAACCCGTAAAGCGGACGAATTGAAGCGTGTGATTAAAGACCGTAGCCCAATTGACCGTGACTATGTATACCAACCACCACTTGTACCGCATCAAACGCGTCATTATGAAGTGTCGTTAAATGCCAACAAGTGTTTGTCATGCCACAGCTGGAAATATGCCGGTGAAATGGGCGCAACTAAGATCAGTGTGACGCATTATCAAGGGCGTGACGGTGAAGTATTATCAGATGTGTCTCCGCGTCGTTATTTCTGCTTACAATGCCATGTAACTCAAGCTGATGCTAAGCCATTAATCGACAATGACTTTAAACGTGTAGATTCATTGCGTTGATTTATCTAAATGAAAGGTGAGGCGATAAAATGAAACTAATTTTAAATTTTTGGCGAAAGTTAACGACACCGAGTAAAGCGGCCGTTGGTACTGTGCTAGCAATGGGTTTCCTTGGTGGTATTATTTTCTGGGGTGCCTTTAACATGGGGATGGAAGCGACAAATACAGAAGAATTCTGTTCAGCTTGTCACGCTCCAATTGTTAAAGAACTAAAAGAAACAATTCACTATTCGAATCGCTCTGGTGTGCGTGCTATTTGTTCTGATTGTCACGTACCACATAAATGGACTGATAAGATTGTGCGTAAAGTACAAGCGAGTAATGAAATTGTGGCATTCTTAATGGGTACAATTTCGACCCAAGAGAAATTTGAAGCACGTCGTAAACATTTGGCAACACGCGAATGGCAACGTATGAAAGAAAATGATTCACAGGAATGTCGTAACTGTCATAACTTTGAATACATGGACTTCTCAGAGCAGGGCCCACGTAGTAGAAAGCAACATTCTACAGCACTTGCAAGTGGCGAAAAGACATGTGTTGATTGCCATAAAGGTATTGCCCATCAACTACCGGATATGTCTGACGTACCTGGTTGGTAGATAGAAAAAGGAATCACGATTATGAGTACGTTAGAATACGTTATTTGGCATATCTTAGGATACAGCGCAATGCCGGTTATTTTCCTCGCGGGTTTTGTTGGCGTGGCTGGATTTTCGGTGTGGGCATTGTCGCTCACTGCAGATAAAAAGAAATAATACCAACGTAAACTAGATGAATAATGTTAAGGCCGCATTGGTATAATGCGGCCTTTTTTTATCTAAAATTTATGCTTGAAATTTAAATATTTATAGTATTTGCCATTAAAAACGAAATACCAATTTAGTGGCGTCACATAAGTGATAAAAATATGCTGTAAATGAAACACAAGTTGATTTAGCACAACGTTAATAGCAAATACAAAATTGTAAACTAATGTAAATTAATTGCATGTAGCGTATTAGCTAAATGTTAAATCAACCATGTGAGGGTGATCTATGAAATTAACCAGACGGGCATTTGTTAAAGCAAACGCAGCCGTATCTGCAGCAGCCATTGCCGGAGTCACACTCCCTGCAGCAGCAACAAATTTGATTGCTAGTTCAAATGAAACAAAAATTAAATGGGACAAAGCTGCATGCCGTTTTTGTGGTACTGGCTGTTCGGTTCTGGTCGGAACCCAAGGTGGTAAGGTCGTTGCAACACAGGGTGATCCTGAATCGCCAGTAAATAAAGGTCTTAACTGTGTTAAAGGCTATTTTTTATCAAAAATCATGTACGGTAATGATCGTTTAACAACGCCTTTATTACGTATGAAAGATGGCAAGTTTGCTAAAGACGGTGAATTTACCCCAGTATCTTGGGATCAAGCTTTTGATATCATGGCTGAGAAGTGGAAAGCATCATTAAAAGCAAAAGGACCGACCTCTGTCGGTATGTTTGGTTCAGGCCAATGGACAGTAATGGAAGGTTATGCTGCTGTTAAATTGATGAAAGCTGGCTTTCGTTCAAACAACATTGACCCGAATGCACGACATTGTATGGCTTCAGCTGTTGGTGCTTTCATGCGCACTTTTGGTATTGATGAGCCGATGGGTTGTTATGATGACTTCGAAAATGCAGATTCGTTTGTACTTTGGGGTTCTAATATGGCAGAAATGCATCCTATTTTATGGTCCCGTATTACTGATCGTCGTTTAAGTAATCCTCATGTGAAAGTAAACGTATTATCAACCTATAAACACCGCTCATTTGAGTTGGCTGATACGGGGGTTATTTTTAATCCGCAATCAGACCTTGCAATGGCAAACTTCATTGCTAATTACATCATCCAAAACGATGCTGTTAACTGGGACTTTGTTAACAAGCATACCCACTTTAAACGAACTGCAACGGATATTGGTTACGGTTTACGTGATGAGCATCCGTTACAACAAAAAGCAAAAAACCCTAACTCGGGTAAATTGTCCGCAATGACATTTGAAGAGTATAAAGCGTCTGTTGGTGAGTACACTGCCGAAAAAGCATCTGAAATTTCAGGTGTACCAGTTGAACAACTGCTGACTTTAGCGAAACAATACGCAGATCCAAATACGAAAATAATGTCGTTATGGACAATGGGGATGAATCAGCATACTCGCGGAGTGTGGATGAACAGCCTTATTTACAACATCCATTTACTTGTTGGTAAAATATCACAACCGGGTAATGGACCATTCTCACTGACGGGTCAACCATCTGCGTGTGGTACTGCACGTGAAGTGGGTACATTCTCACATCGCCTACCTGCTGATTTAGTTGTAAAAAATCCTAAGCATCGTGCTACTGCAGAAAAAATCTGGAAATTACCTGAAGGTACAATTCCAGCTAAACCGGGTTTCCATGCTGTTGAACAAAATCGTCGTCTCAAAGATGGT
>NZ_JASJHF010000120.1:0-23803 GCF_033791185.1 Moritella sp.
TGTTGTGATATTAATATGCAAGCATTTTGTTATTACAAATGGCTTTTTCATATTGCTTTTTAAGTAGTTGCGTTTGTGCTCACAGATAAAAATTATTAATTGCCCTTGAAAACACTGATAACAAACCCATCTATCTATTAACGAATAAATTCAGATAGTTTGTGTCTGAATATAAATCTCCTCATTAGAACAAAGGAACAAGTAATGACTGATACAGTTAATACTGAAACTCACGGCTTTCAGGCTGAAGTTAAGCAACTGCTTAAATTAATGATCCATTCTTTATACTCAAATAAAGAAATCTTTTTACGTGAACTTGTCTCTAATGCGGCCGATGCAGCCGACAAATTACGTTTTAAAGCATTATCAGATAACAGTTTGTATGAAAATGATGGCGAATTACGCGTACGCGTTACGTTTGATAAAACAGCCCGTACAATCACTATCGCTGATAACGGTATCGGCATGTCACGTGAAGATGTTATCTCGCATTTAGGTACCATTGCTCGTTCTGGTACGTCAGAATTCTTTAACAACCTATCGGGTGATCAAGCGAAAGATTCGCAATTAATCGGCCAGTTCGGTGTTGGTTTCTACTCTGGTTTCATCGTTGCAGACATGATGACGGTGAACACACGTGCAGCGGGCGCAGCAGCAGATCAAGCAGTACAGTGGGAATCTGAAGGCGAAGGCGATTACCGTCTAGCTGACATTACCAAAGAAAGCCGTGGTACTGAAATCATTTTACACCTACGTGAAGGCGAAGATGATCTACTTGATGCATGGAAACTGCGTCAAATTGTCAACAAATACTCTGATCATATCAGCATCCCTGTTGAAATGTGGAAAGCAGAACAACCTGAATCAGAAGGTCCTGACGGTGAAAAAACACCTGCAGTACCGGGTGAGTGGGAATCGGTAACACGTGCAAGCGCATTGTGGACATTATCGAAAAATGAACTTAAAGATGAAGAATATAATGAGTTCTATAAGCACATTGCCCATGACTTTGAAGATCCACTCACATGGAGCCACAACCGCGTAGAAGGTAAACAAGAATATACTAGCCTACTTTATATTCCTGCGCGTGCCCCATTTGATATGTGGAACCGTGAAAAAGAACATGGCCTAAAACTGTACGTGCAACGTGTATTCATCATGGATGACGCTGAGCAGTTTATGCCTACTTACCTGCGTTTCGTGAAGGGTGTGTTAGATTCAAATGATCTACCGCTAAACGTATCGCGTGAAATCCTACAAGATAATAAAGTCACCACGTCATTACGCACAGCTTGTACTAAGCGTGTACTTACTATGCTTGAACGCATGGCGAAGAACGAAGATGAAAAATACCTTAAGTTCTGGAATGAATTTGGCCAAGCCTTGAAAGAAGGTCCGGCTGAAGACATGGCGAATAAAGAGAAAATTGCTTCTTTATTACGTTTCTCTTCAACATCGGTTGGCGGTCCTGCACAACAAGTTGGTTTCGGTAAATACATCGAAAACATGCAAGAAGGCCAAGATAAAATTTACTACATTACTGCTGATAACTACACCACAGCTGTAAACAGTGCTTACCTTGAAATCTTCAAGAAAAAAGGCATTGAAGTATTACTATTAACAGACCGTATTGATGAGTGGTTACTTTCACACTTAACAGACTTTGATGGCAAGCAACTGGTATCTGTAACTAAGGGCGATCTAGACCTCGGCGACCTTGATGATGAAGATGCGAAAAAAGCCAAAGAAGAAGCGACTGAAGAATTTGCAAGCTTCCTTGAGCGTGCAAAATTGACACTAGGCGACAAAGTAGCCGATGTACGTTTAACTCATCGTCTTACTGCAACGCCGTCTTGTGTGGTAACAAACGAAGATGGTATGAGCAGTCAAATGATTAAGTTGATGGAGTCTGCAGGTCAAGCTGTGCCACCACAGAAATACATTTTTGAACTAAATCCTGAGCACGAAATGATTAAACGTGTTGCTGATGAAGCAGATGAAAGTGTGTTTGCAGATTGGGTTCAACTGTTGTTAGAACAAGCACAACTGACTGAGCGTGGTAGCTTAGATGATCCTGCTGCATTTATTGCGCGTATGAATCGTCTTATCGGTTAAGTACATTATAAAAAATTAACAGTGTGAGTTATTTTATCTATCGCATTACTCACAAAGTTGTATACAAATAGGTAACAATTTGGAGCCGCACTTGAACACATCGGATTTCCCGTGTAGTCTAGCGGTTCTGAAATTTAAGCAATTTAAACAAGCTAAGTCAATTTAAGGGCAATTTATGCGCATTATTTTATTAGGTGCACCAGGTGCAGGTAAGGGAACTCAAGCACAGTTCATCATGGAAAATTATGGTGTTCCGCAAATCTCTACTGGTGATATGCTACGAGCTGCAATTAAAGAAGGTTCTGAGTTAGGTCAAAAAGTTAAAGCTGTTATGGATGGTGGCCTACTAGTATCTGACGAACTAATCATCGAATTAGTTAAAGATCGCGTTAAGAAAGAAGATTGTGCAAAAGGTTTCCTACTAGACGGCTTCCCACGTACGATCCCACAAGCTGACGCTATGAAAGAAAACGGTATTGACGTTGACTTCGTACTTGAATTTGATGTTCCTGATGAAGAAATCGTTAAACGCATGAGCGGTCGTCGTGTTCACGCTGCTTCTGGCCGTGTGTACCACACGGTTTACAATCCGCCTAAAGTGGAAGGTAAAGATAACGAAACTGGTGAAGATCTATCAATCCGTGCGGATGATGTTGAAGAAACAGTGCGTAAACGTTTAGGTATCTACCACGAGCAAACTGCGCCACTTATTGCTTACTATGGCAAAGAAGCGGAAGCAGGTAACAGCAAATACGTTACATTTGACGGCACACAAGCTGTTGATGCTGTAAGCAAGCAATTAGCTGAATTGTTAGGTTAGTCTATAAATGATTCACGTGGTTAATTACTAGGTTAAACCCTGACAGTTAAACACTATTCGTTTATTAAACCTCGAGCGTGCTCGGGGTTTTTTTATATCTAAATCTCAGATAGTTAATGGATTCAAGTTACTTAATCGCATAGAATGGACTTACTCGTTAAACGATATAGTGATTATGTGTAATATGACTAAGCAAAGTATTTTATTGGTTAACCTTGGTACGCCAGATTCAGCCACACCAGCCGGTGTTAAAGCCTTTTTAAGACCATTTTTGTCTGATACTCGCGTTGTCAGTATTCCTCGATTATTTTGGTTACCGCTATTAAACGGTGTCATTTTACCTTTGCGTTGCAAACGTGTTGCTAAAGCTTACCAGTCTATATGGTTTGATGATGGCTCACCGTTATTACATTACAGTCTATTACAGCAGAAAGCGTTGTCAGCGCTGTTTAAAGGTACAGGGCAAGACGCAGCTCAAGACGTTCAGGTTGAGCTAGCCATGACTTATGGTGAGCGCAGTATTAAAGATGCAATCAGTAAATTACAGCAGGCGGGTTCTGAGCATATCGTGGTATTACCGTTATTTCCACAATACTCATCGACAACCACTGCGCCAGTATTTGATCAAGTTGCGAGCTATCTACGATCAACAATCGATGTGCCAAGTGTCAGCTTAGTTAAGCATTATCATAACAATGCAGCCTATATTGAAGCACTCGCATTAAGCGTAGAGCGTCATTGGGCAGAGAAGGGCAGAGCCGAGAAATTATTACTGTCTTATCATGGTATTCCTAAATTCTTAGTGGAAAAAGGCGATATCTATGCAGACCATTGTGTTGAAACGACTGCCTTGCTTTGTAAGCGCTTAGGCTTAGCGGACGATCAGGTTGTGCATTGTTATCAATCGCGTTTTGGTAAAGCTGAATGGCTACAACCGTATACTAATGAAACCTTAGTAAAGCTAGCTGAAAGTGGCACAAAATCACTCGACGTTATCGCACCAGCATTTGCCGTTGATTGTTTAGAAACACTCGAAGAAATGGCGATTGAAAATAAAGAAGTATTTGTTGAAGCCGGTGGTGAAAATTATCGTTTTATTGCTTGTTTAAATGCTGATGAAGCGCATGTCCGTGCATTACACAGTGTTGCGAGTGAATACTTACGACGTTGATAGTTAGTAGTTACTCGTGAATTAAGAGTTGATGGCGAGTTGCTCGCTATTTAGCTCGGATCAAGCTGTGCTTCGCGTTAGCGAGTTGTACGCTAACCACTTCGGCACGCTTCATGTTATTCACATTTTGTAAATCAGTGACAGAGTAATGCCTATTCAGCATCCAATCCATTGGTTGCTGAAAGTTATCTTCATCAACAATAAATGACTGATTTTTCAGCCCGCCTTCATCTACTTGTACGATCCATAAGCGCTTTTTACTGTCGAGCTGCGCCAGTAATCGCTGACTGACATAATTATATAGCTGACTGAACTGTTGAAATCCCTGTTGTAAGACTCGTTGTAATGACATCTATTGAACCTGTCTAAGAATGAGAGGGGATTATAGACCGGAATATTCGAGCTGTAGTAGTGGCTAGCGCACATTATGGCGAAGGTAAGTGTACCGAATTGTAACAAGCTAACTTATGGCAGATGACACATAGCTAATAGGGATTAGTAAAGTGGCAGTAACCGTCACGTGCTGTGTTGCAGTTACTGCCTGTGCTTATAATGTCTTCATCAAAATCTTTGAACGACGCTGTAGGTTATAGAGCTCTTGTTTTTCAACTGGTAATTGCTCAAGTTCTACAGGTTCAAAACCACGTTCTCTAAACCAATGAATACTGTGTGTGGTGAGTACAAATAGGTTATCAATGCCTTGATGTTTAGCTTGTGTTTCAATTTCCTTTACTAGTAGGTCTCCGCGACTAGAGCGACGGTATTCGGGGTGAGTAGCTACACTGGCCATTTCAGCAACGTTATTTGTGAAGCAATACAGTGAAGCGCAACCAATAATGGTGCCATCTCTTTCAACTACGGTAAAGTGCTCAATATCACGCACAAACTCTTCCCTGCTGCGTTGTACCAACATTCCTTGGTCAACTAAGGGTTGTGTCAGTAACATAATGCCTGATACGTCTTCTATTTTTGCTGGACGAGTTTGCTCAGCACTTTGACGCACAATTTGGGTTCCAACACCGTCACGAGAAAATAGCTCTTGTAACAATGAACCATCGGCTTTGTAACTGACTAAATGACAGCGTGGAACACCGGCTAATGAAGCGTTGATAGCAGCACGTAAATATGAGGCGGTGCCACTGTTAATGCCGCCTTCCGCATCGAGTTCAGCTAAGCGCTCTTGTGCTTGCTCTGGAAACATTTCTGAAATAAGGTTACCGTTATAATCCAACACACCTTGGGCAGAACAAAAACTGATTAACTTATGCGCATTGAGCTTAATGGCAATCTTGGTGGCAACTTCTTCGGCACTCAGGTTAAAACTTTCACCGGTGACCGAATAGCCGAGAGGGGGAACGACAGTGATGGCGTTTTGGGCGAGTTGATATTCCAGCGCATCTGTATCGACGCGACGCACCCGCCCGGTATGGCAAAAATCAATCCCTTCATCAACGCCAATCGGTTGTGCAGTAATGAAGTTACCGCTGACGATATTGATTTTCACTCCGTGCATTTGGGTATTTACCAGTCCCATAGAGAAAGCGGCGGTGATCTCATATTGCAGTTGACCAATCACTTGTTTAATTAACGGGAAGGATTGTTCATCAGTGACACGTTGACATTTATGAAACTGACTCTCACAGTTATTTTTGGCAAGTATAGTGTTGATTTGTGGGCGCGCGCCAAAGACCAAGACAATACGAATACCAAGAATATTTAATAAGGCAATGTCATTGACGATATTAATAAAATTAGCATGAGCGATGGCTTCACCGCTCAACGTCAGTACGATTGTTTTGTCACGATGCGCATTGACGTAAGGTGCTGACTGGCGAAACCACCGTACTAATTGATTATCTTGTTGACTCAATTCCATCTCCTTGGATTTAAATACTTACTTTAAACACTAGCTCTAAAAGCTAATATTCCTTAAATCGGAGATGAAATCAAGTCGCAGTCGATTGATTATTCAGTTTTCCAGATAATATGGATAAAATCATCGTTGGCTTTTTTCTTTACTAATACACGTCCGAAAACATCATTTAATAAGTCGTTGTCGTCAACGAGGCCGATGTGCAATTCGCAATACTCATTATCGTTAATCCCCATCGCGACGCTGGCAGGCCAATCCTTGCCTAAGTCAACGATATCTACAGCACCTAGATCTTCGAATTGCATGGCAAATAAGATTTGATCTGCCGGTGATAATTGCGTCTGTGCATTTTCTAAAAAAGCATCGTAGGCAAAGTCAATTAGCTCATCTTCAGTTTTTAATAGCATGGGGTTTCCAAATTTAGCGTATTTTTGCTGGATTTTACCTTAATCTCGGTCAGATAAGAATATTTCTTACCATATCCATGGTTTTTTTATGTTATTTCTAATTGCGTCGGAGTTAAATAGACGTTACATTGAATGCGGACAATATAACATTAGAGTATGAATGCCCACGGGCCGAATGAAGGAATATTAGTAGTATGCATTATCAAACAGACGACGTTAGAATACGTGAAGTAAAAGAATTATTACCGCCAATTGCAGTGTTGGAAAAATACCCTGCTTCTGATGATGTGACTAAAACAGTATTTGAATCACGTAATAGCATTAGCCAAATTCTTAAACAAGCAGATGATCGCCTTTTAGTGATTGTTGGTCCTTGTTCAATTCATGATCCAGTTGCTGCATTAAAATATGCAGAACGACTAGTGGCATTGCGTG
This sequence comes from Moritella sp., assembly GCF_033791185.1. Taxonomy (GTDB): domain Bacteria; phylum Pseudomonadota; class Gammaproteobacteria; order Enterobacterales; family Moritellaceae; genus Moritella. The sequence continues at coordinate 6,822 of NZ_JASJHF010000120.1, forward strand.
AAAAGTATAAAGATACTCTCGAAATTGTTATGCGTGTTTATTTTGAAAAGCCACGTACAACTGTTGGTTGGAAAGGCCTAATCAACGACCCATACCTAGATGATAGCTTCCAATTAAATGATGGTGTACGTATCGCACGTAAATTATTGCTTGATGTGAATGCAATGGGTCTACCAACGGCTGGTGAATTCCTCGACATGATCACACCACAATACGTCGGTGATTTAATGAGTTGGGGCGCAATTGGAGCTCGTACTACAGAATCTCAAGTTCATCGTGAACTGGCTTCTGGTATGTCTTGTCCTGTTGGTTTCAAAAATGGTACCGACGGTACCATTAAAGTTGCTATCGATGCGATTGGCAGTGCTAACGCGCCACACCATTTCTTATCAGTAACTAAGTTTGGTCACTCTGCCATTATCTCGACAGCAGGTAACCCTGATTGTCATATCATCCTACGTGGTGGTAATAAATCGACCAACTATTCTGCTGATGATGTAGCAACAATTACCACTCAGTTAGAAGCTGCGAAGCAAGACGTTAATATCATGATTGATTTTAGCCATGCCAACAGTGAGAAGCAATTCATTAAACAAATGGATGTTTCAACGGATGTTTCTGGCCAAATCAGTGCTGGTAACAAAGGTATCTTTGGTGTGATGGTTGAGAGTCATTTAGTTGAAGGTCGTCAAGATCTTGTTGATGGTAAAGTAGAAACTTACGGTCAAAGTATCACGGATGCTTGTATCGGTTGGGCTGACACTGAAACGATGATGGCACAGTTATCTGATGCAGTAGCGACACGCCGCGCAGTTAAATAACCAAGCAGTGCGTTGACTTGCATTACTAAGCTGTTTAGGTATATAGTCCTAGCATATTATGAAGCACAAACTTTGGTTTGTGCTTTTGTCATTAAAGAGCGGACAACAATGAAACGAATTATATTTTCTCTTGATGAAGTTTTGCCGATTGAAGCGGAAGCACTCGCTGCAAAGACTTTTACCCCTACTTACGATGATCTTTGGGATGCGACCAAGTTCAAAGGTTCTAAAGTTGTTGATGAACATGGCAACACTGAAGTTGAAGCATTAAGTAAAGGCCTTAACTTCTGGCCAGATGTTAATCAACTAAATCCTAAAAAGCTGAAAGCACAATTAACCTTGATGGCAGAACATGGCGTTTTCATTATGAATAACGTTTCAAGTGATATCTCGCCAATTGAGCGTGGCACATTAGCTTATGCACAAGGCTGCCACCCTGAAAACGATGCTGATTTCGAAATTAATCAAGATGAGATCTTTGATGGCGAAATGGGCTCAATCACAATTCCATTGGAATGGGTGAGTCGTTCAGTTAAAGCAGACAAGAAACAGTTCATTATTGAACTTGGTGATGATGACGATGTGCGTCTAATCATTAAATAGAATTTAAATAGTGCGTTAAGTTAGACGCATATTTAGTTTTAATACTTAGCTTTAATAGATAGTTATAAAAAGAGCCTTAGGTTAATGCAACCTGAGGCTCTTTTTTATAAACGACAGTTAAAGATCATCACTGTCATTTATTCATGGATCTTTACTAATAATGAGGTTAATAAAGAGATTAACGGCGCTTTTTCTTTGGCTTACGTTTTTTCTTCTTCTCGCCTTCAAGCGCTAATCGTTCGATAACCGCTTGTTTCTCTGCTTCAGCCATTGCTGGTGTTTCTAGGCTAAGACGACAGATTTTAGCCGTTCGCAATTCGTTGATTAAAATTGCCGCAGCTTTGTTTAAATCAACAAAACCACCTGGGCCTAAACAACCACGGCCACGGCCAATGTCTTCTAGCAATTCTAAATCGCTCTTGTCTAAGTTGTCTAACTTATAACGTGCGCGCATTGCTTCTGGATACGCTTTACACATGTATTCAGCGGCATACATCCCGATGTCATCATATTCAATCGCAGTATCTTTAATTGCGCCTGTTGATGCTAAACGGTAACCCGATAGTGGGTTCTGTACTTTTGGCCATAGCATACCTGGAGTATCTGATAATACGATGCCGTTATCCAGCTTGATACGTTGCTGTTGTTTCGTTACTGCTGGCTCATTACCTGTCTTGGCGATAATACGGTTAGCCAGGATATTAATCGTGGTTGATTTTCCCACGTTTGGAATACCCATGATCATCGCTTTAATGACTTTGTCAGCACCTTCTTTATTTGGCACTAATTGGCGAGCGAGGGCTGGGATCTTTTTGATCTCATGTACTTCTTGCGTCGTAAAGGCATAGGCCTTAACGCCTTCTTCCAATTCTAGATATTCTAACCATTGCGCAGTAATGATCGGGTCTGCAAGATCACTTTTATTAAGAATTTTAATACAAGGGGTATCACCACGTAGCTCTGAGATCATTGGATTCTCACTGCTGTAAGGAATACGCGCATCAAGCACTTCGATAATGAGGTCCATTTGCGGCATTACTTCCGCGATCTCTTTACGGGCTTTATGCATGTGCCCTGGGTACCACTGAATTGAACTTCTAGTCATTTGAAATATAAACCTTTTATTTTATCTTTCGGTCACATGGGGTACTTTGTTGGGTACTAAATGTGGTGGTCTGAAAGTTGGTTGCTAAAGCAGTGAGTAAACTTTTCCTGCGATAGTCTGATAATTGCCGCTAGTTTAACGTAATTAGTGATTTCGGTCACTAATGGTTGATACTTCTATGCAAGTAATTTTAACTCAGTGTCAAAAGGCAGGGCTTTAAGCGATCGTCCTGAATCGGATTAGTTCTAAATCGAAATAAGTGATTATGATAACAACTCCCCCAATGTGCTGTGTGGGAAATTTACAATCCTTATCCGCTAGGGTAATTAAGATAATTCCTATTACTACTGAGCATCAGCCTGATATCTAGGTTAATTCGGGTTGTGAAATGCTAATATGTAAGCCACTGTTTAATGTAGAAATACTAAAATGTATCGTTGAATATATGGATAAGATTGGTTTAGACCATCAACGTCGCTTCGCTAAATTTCAGATACCGGAAAAACTCGACCATTTTCTTTGGGGCTTTGCTCCGACAGAAAATGTTATATTTTTCGTGAATGAATGTTTGGGGGACAAGAAAACCCATCAATTTTTTCACGGTTGCTCTCAACATCTTAATTTTTCGTTTATTGATAACGCTAATACTCTACCATCTACAAGCCTAGCATCGGTATTAACCTATTTCTTTAATACCTACTCCGAATATTCTAATAAAGGTAACTATTGGTTAGAAGAGAAAGAGCAATCCTTATGGTTAGTTCGCTCAAACCGAGAACACTTAGGTATTAGTAGAGAAAAAGACTTCACAGAGCCAATGTCATTAAGTGTCTGTGTGCAGGTTCTTAAAATTGCACTAGGAAATGACTGGCAGCCAGAAAAGTTAGAGATCATTGGGGGGGACGTAAATAAACAGCAATATCTTACCAATGCTTTATTTAAAAATTGTAATATTGCTATCAATCAACAACACTCGGCAATTAAAATCGGAGCGATGTCAGCCATTGATTTTTTACCGTTGGATATTCGCACTGTAAATCAACCATTAACGCTGCAGCGTGAGATCGAAAAGCTGATGATTGGTTTTCTTTGCGACCGACACCTTAATATCGATACTATCGCCGAGTCAATGGGACTATCAGTACGAACATTGCAGCGGACACTTAAATCTTTAAATATTACTTTTCGTCAATTTCTTAACGAAACCCGAATGCGGTACGCGGCTTTCTTACTTAACAATTGATGATAATGGCATGGCGTAATATGACTATTTATAAGTAAATTGTTAACTCTCATAATGGCGATTCATTTGAGAAGCTATATGGGACATGTTATGACCAACAAATATAACCAAATAAATGCAAAGAGTTTTAAGGATATAGTGGGCATATTTATATCGAACTGGCATAATGCGCGAAATTAGATACCAATCACCATTGATTTAACTTTTCGTGTATATAACGTTATTGCTGAAAAATGCACACTGTATTTATTGCTATATATCAATATGAAATACAGTGTTATGAGGTGATGTTGTGGTGTTTTAAATAGATAAAATGAATTAATAAAAGGTAATGATATGCGTTGTATTACGAGAAGTTTATTGTGTTTGGCTATCGGCTCATTACTAGCGGGTTGTGGGGGAGGTGGCGGTTCTGATTCTGATTCTAGCTCATCAGGTGGCGTCGCGACGACAATGTCAGGTAAGGTTATAGATGGCTACATCACGGGGGCGACTGTTTATCTTGACTTAAACTTTAATAATCAGCGTGATGAAAATGAACCTTTTACTGTGACTAAAAGTGAAGGTGATTTTGACTTAACTGTCCCTGCTAGCTATCAAAAATGTTCGCAATATGTTCCTGTAGTTGTTGATGTACCAGTTGGTGCAGTGGACAGTGACGCTCCCAACATCCCCATTGATGAAGCTTATTCAATGGTATTTCCACCGTCTTTTGCACTGAGCGCGGATAAAGATCTTCTCAACTTAACGCCATTAACAACAGTTTTGTGGAGCGAAGTTGAAAAAGAGTTACGAGGAGACAATCCTAAAGGATTAAGCTGCGAGTTAATAATTGCAGATCAGAAGCTTAGGATGGACATTGGAAATAAATTAATAGAACAGGGCAAGCGCATTGCTGGTCACTACCAAGTAACCGTAGATGAATTATATGGCGATTATGTCGCAGCGAACCAAACAGAATTACATGATTTAGCTAAAGAATTAGTCCCTGGATTGAAAAAATCATATGCTGAAACTGTCAAGCTTAAACAAGAGAATCCCAACGCAGATATTGTGTGGGTTGATTACTATTTAGCACGTGAAGATAAAACATGGTATCGCCATCAAGTTATCCTAACCGCTGGCGGTAGTTTAAACTCTGAAACTCATTTGGTTTCGGATGACTTACAAACCAAAGATGCTTTAATTGCCCAAGGTGAAATGCTGACAACCGTTCGTGATGGTATTGATATTACTAAAAGGATTAACTTATCGTTGAATAGCAATGATGATAAGTTCAAGTGTTATTTTGATGAGATCTTCGCAACGCGCTCATCGGAAGTTATGAATTCCATTGATGTTGAGGTGGGTGATTGGAGTGAATGTAAAAATGCACATATTGCTGACACAGTTACACAAACGTTGAAGACAAAAGACTATCAAGACAATGTTTTGATTCGCGTTAGTGAACATAGGTATTTACCTGAGAATGACAGTACTCTTCGTCATTTAATCGGCTCGGCAGTCACTGTGACGAAAGAACAGATTAACGATGTTCGTGGTGTAATACTAGACACAGATTTTGATAGCGACGAAGACTATGGGGCTGATAATTGGACGCATATTAAATATGCGCTAGGCAATTCCAAAGATAAGAATGCACGAGTTGTAACCTATCGTCATAACTTAGAAAATGCATGGAAGTGGCAAAGAGTGACTTACTATGAAAATGGGAAGATTACTAATGAGTGTGGGCCTTCTGAAGCAAATATGTCCTTAGATGGGTGTTCGTCGTAACAATCCGTTCTACACGTTTCGTTACTAGTACACGCATGTGAACCAAATATGCCTTACCGATAGGTAGAGCAAGTTGAATTGTAAAGAACCCTAGTTTTATCTCGGGTTCTTTTTTATAGTACTAAAAGTTAAAGCCGTTATAAAACCTGCCTCTGATAAAACCACAAACTTTAAAACCTGATCTGTGCCGTAGATCTAATTTAAGTAAAGAAAATAGTCGATTTTGTAACTATTTCTGTAACATTGATTTGCTTTAATTAACAACTCAGCTTACACTTGTGCGCTATTATTAATGAAACTACTTCATCAGGCTTTAGAGATAGTATTATGAAAAAACCACCGTTAATTTGGTTAAACGTATTAATTTTTGCTTCAACCTTCCTTGTCGCTATAACTGCTGTGCCTTGGTATGGCTATGTTTATGGTTTTGAAACGTTTGAAGTCGTGGCGATGATCATTGGTATCTTCGTGTGTGGTTTATCTATTACAGCTGGTTACCACAGACTTTGGTCTCACCGTACTTACAAGGCGCATTGGTCAGTTCGTCTGGTGTTTGCATTAGGCGGTGCGTTTGCATTACAAAATAGCATAATCCATTGGAGCTCAGATCACCGTCGTCATCACAAACATGTTGATCACGATGAGAAAGACCCGTACTCAGCAAGCCGTGGTTTTTGGTATTCGCATATTGGTTGGATGTTACGTGAGTATCATGCCATGATTTATAGTGACTATACCAATGTTCGAGACTTACAAAAAGATGGTATCGCGGTATGGCAACACAAATATTATGCTGTACTAGCGTTGGTAATGAACGTAGGTGTGCCTATCTTAGTCGGCCTTTTATACGGTGATGTCTGGGCGAGTATGTTATTGCTGGGGGTATTACGTTTAGTATTAAGCCATCACTTTACATTCTTCATCAATTCATGGGCCCATATGTGGGGCACACAGCCTTATACAGACCGCAATACGGCGCGTGATAATGCACTATTAGCTATCTTTACCCATGGTGAAGGCTATCATAATTATCACCATATTTTTGAAACGGATTACCGTAATGGTATTAAATGGTATCAATACGATCCGACTAAATGGTTAATCAACGCGTTAGCCTGCTGTAATCTAGCCAGTGATTTACGTACTGTACCTGAAGCACGTATCGAACAGGCTAAATTGAAAATGGAATTAAAGCGCCGTCATGATAAAGTGCAGCACTTACCGAATTCTGAAGAAGTCATCTTACGTCTTAACCAAGAATATGACGTGCTATGTGAAAAGCTTAACGCTTTTTATAAAGCAAAAGTTGTACTGTTTGAATCGAAGAAAAAGGCGCTGAATGCCAAGTTTGATAAAATTCAATTTGAGCAACAAATTCGTGATACTAAATTGCAACTAAATCAACTTAAAGACGCATTCCACGAACAGCGTAAAGTATGGAATAACATGCAACTTAGTTTTACTCACTAGATACTATTTACTTATAAAGTACGATAAATAATAGGCTGTGTTCTTAATACCGCCTATTTACTGCCAAGGATGGCATAAATAATCAAGGAAGATATTTTGATAACGCACAAAGACATGCGCAAGTACTTACTTGCACATGATTTACCAACCAATGATTTCGGTAATGCTGCATTTTTCGCTAACGTTGAATATGTCAGCCCATTGCGTAAGTGCAATGTCGAAACACTAGTCAGTTTTGTTCTCGCGGGTTATTGTGAAGGTACGGTCCGTCTTGACCCCAGTGAAGATCTTACCCAAATGGAATACATGATGAATTTCACCTGTGCTTGGCATGAGTGTAAATTTGATATTAGCAGTCGTAGTTTTGTTATTCGTGGCCGTGATGAGAGAAAAATGGGTGGTGACTTCGTGATCACAATTCGACAGCTTTAAGTTTATATTTTAATTTTTTTGATTAAATCTATGTAATCGACCAGAATATGGTTAATAATTGGATCATTAATTTGGTTTTGCTGGTATTTCAGATTTAGACTGGTAAAATCAGCCCCCTTTTATTCTCTCATGCTGGTTCAAATATGAAATTTCCCGGTCAACGTAAGTCTAAGCATTACTTTCCTGTTAATGCAGGTAGTCCATTTGTCAAACCAGCAAACATTGCAAATGTAGTTCAACCTGTATTATGCGGTATTGATCAGACACTCGTTGATATTGAAGCACATGTCGAAGATGCTTTTTTAACTCGTTTTGGCTTAAAGAAAGGTGAGTCACTGATGATCAGTGATGAAATCGCCGAGCAAATTTACACTGAGCTAAAGCAACACGATCTTATCGTTAGTGAGTTCGCTGGTGGTACAGTTGCGAATACTTTACATAACTACGCGATCCTGTCTGAATCACAGTCGCTGCTATTTGGTACTATGTGTGACCAAATTAAAATTGGTAGCTATGCGTACCAGTATTTATGCAATACCAGCAGCAAGGTAAACCTTAATTACCTGCAACCAGTAAAGGGTCCTATTGGCCGTTGCTTTACTTTCATCTCCTCTGATGGTGATCGTAGTTTCGGTATCAATGCCGGTTTAATGAACAAATTAACCAAAGATCATTTACCTGTAGATCAATTACAAAAAAGCGCTGGATTACTTATTTCTGCCTACTTATTACGTTGTGCAGATGAAGACCCAATTAAAGAAGCCGCTATGCACATGGTTGAGCAAGCTAAGTTTCTTAACATTCCAATTATTCTTACGTTAGGTACGCGTTTCATTATTGAAGGTAATGAAAAGTGGTGGCAGAATTTCATTAATGAATATGTGACTGTCATTGCCATGAACGAAGATGAGGGTGAAGCATTAACAGGCTTTAAAGATCCATTATTAGCCGCTGATGCAGCACTAGAATGGTGTGATCTTGTACTTTGTACTGCAGGCGCTGAAGGTTTATATATGGCTGGTTACACGGATGAAAAATCTAAACGTGAAACAAGCGGTCAATTATTGCCAGGTGCTATTGCTGAGTTTAATCGCTACGAATATAGCCGTCCAATGCGCTTAGTTGATACTACTGAACCTATTAAAATGTATTCACATATCGCACCGTACCTAGGCGGACCAATGGAAATTAAAAATACCAATGGTGCCGGTGATGGTGCGTTATCAGCAATATTACACGATATGTTAGCTAACTCTTATCACCGAGACATAGTGCCTAACTCTGATAAACATACTGATAGTTGCCTTGCTTACTCATCTCTTTCACAGTTGTGTAAATACGCCAACCGTGTAAGTTATGAAGTGTTAGCACAACACTCTCCACGTTTATTAAAAGGCTTGCCTGAACGTGAAGATTCACTCGATGAAGGTTACTGGTCTAGCTAATCTAGTTGATTGATATTGATGGCTTAGTTACATATATATTGATTAAGTCATCATAGCTATAAAAAATGGCGAACAACGAAACGGTTATCTGTTAGTTGTTCGCCATTTTTTGTATCTGTAATAGTAGATCTGCTATCGGTTATTAACGCTTAATAATTGGATACGATGGTATTGAAGAATGCCGCTGAATACTGGGTTAACGGAGAGGCTTGTTTAGGTTTGCCTATATTTTGCTGTTCAACACTTTTTGGATTATAACCACTCACCATTAATACAAAAGGTACCATGTGATTCTTTTCTGTTGTTACAACGCCGACCAAATTAGACAAGCCTTTTAACGAACCCGTCTTAGCGATAATTTTACCTGTGAGCTTTTTCGTCAATAAACCGCGACGATATTGTAACGTACCGTCCACCCCAGATATTGGCATCGTCGCTAATAATTGCAGTTCATCATCATGCCTAATGGCATATGCAAGCACGTTAAACATGGTTTGTGCTGATACCAAGTTGTGACGCGATAAGCCTGATCCATCTGCAATTACATTTGATGCTAATGAAATGCCTTTATCTGCGAGGATTAACCGCATCGCTTCGGCACCATTGCGATAGTTACCCGGCTGTTGATAATATTCAGCGCCAATGGTTTTAAATAAGATATCAGCAATTAAGTTATCTGACTCTTTCATCATTTCGCTAATAATTTCGGCAAGAGGCGGGGATTGATGAGTGATCACTACTGCTGATGTTATGGCTTGATCATTGCCAATAATATCGCCGGTAAATTTAATCTTAGCTTGGTTTAATTCTGCTTTAAGTACCGCTGCAAAATAACTGGCAGGGTCTGAAATTGCAAATGATAAGGGCAGGTTACGCTTAGAGGGGGTTATACAGCCAAATAGTGTGTAATTATTATCGGGATGACGTATCACCTCTAAATCACAGAATCGCGCTTGCTGCTGCTCTCTGGTCATTATATCAACTTGGCTGGTTAATATAATTGGTTCGTACTCGGGGATGTAAATCGACGCTGTTTTAAGGTCTGCGGATCGTTTTAGATTTCCTAATACACAGTTATTGTTGATGACTAACGCTGAGGCTTGTGTCGCATAGCAAACCGCTTGGTCGTTCCATACTTGCCCATTACCCCAATTGTAACCATTAAACCGACTTTGATTGAGGCTGATATCGCCCTTAATACTGGTGATCCCTTTAGCTTTTAGCTGTTTAAGCATGTTACGTAGATCGTCTCTGGTAAAGGTCGGATCCCCGATGAAATTGAAGACGGTATTGCTGATAGTATGCTTATTTACATCACCGTGTAAACGGGTATTAAAAGTATATGCATCGGTAAGGTAAAGCTTGGCGGTTAATGCAGTCAGTAGTTTTTGGGTTGAAGCGGGTGTTAATAATAATTTGTCATTGTCTTGGCTCGCTGATTCAACGCTGACCTTCTCTGTTGTCGTGAAGGGCTGGCCAATAATGTAAGCAACATTGGTACCTGCAGGTAACAACTTTTCTAAAGGCGCTATTCTATCAAGATTAGTAGCATTTGCATTAATACTGATGAAGAGAAATGTGATGTAGTAAAGGAAAATTCGTAACATATTATTTTTAAATACTTATCGCCGTGTGGATGATTATTCTATCTGACATTGCAAACGAATAGAATGCGTATGATTAAATAACACTAAATATTCATTATACGGACTGTTATGATAGAGGTCTTATTTTAGTTACCGTTTGATTATCATCTTAGCAATGGTTGCAACGGCTAGTAAAAAGGTTTGGTTGTGGCAAAAGTAAGTTTATGGATTGTCTATCTTATTGAAACGGAAGCGGGGTTATATTGCGGTATAACCACGGATATGGAAAGGCGTTATCAGCAGCACTGTAATGGAACAGGCGCGAAGTTTTTTCGTCGAGCAAAACCGATACGGATTGTTTATACAGAAATTCAACCCGACCGCAGTCGGGCTAGTAAACGAGAGTACGCGATCAAACAATTACCGCGTAAACAAAAACTTGCTTTAATTCATCCAACAAATTCTTGTCTGTAGCATTTATATAAAGAGTTAAACGGCTTTAGTTAAAATGTCTGGTACGCCTGCTGTTTGAACCGCTGAAGGATTACCGTCTAGCGCTGCTGAGAAATAGATCGGTTTAACTTTCTCGGCCTTTTCTGCATCAAAGACGGGGATCTGTGCCATTGCATGTTCAGTCAAAGCAAGAATAGTCAGCGATGGATTTACGCCTAAATTACCGGAAATAATTGAACCATCAAGAATTCGCAGGTTTTTATAACCATAAGTCTGACCGGTATCATCAAGTACCGCTGTTTTTGGATCTCTGCCCATTCTTGCTCCGCCCATCATATGCGCCGTGATAGGAGTGCCTGCAATGACTTCTAAGGCGAGATTACCTGCATCCCCCCCCGAGTGCTTCACATAATGTTCAGCGACCTTATGCGCAATTGGGAAGTAGTTTCTGAGCTTTTCATCCCCTTTGTGTTGCACTGGCAGCCAAGTCGGGGTGAACGGTGAGTACCAAGCACGCTTACTCTCAAGATGAATACTGTTTTGCGCTGTTTGCATGACTAATAAAATGATGGTGTCTTTAGCTTTACCAACCGGATTGGCCATTTTCAGGGTTTTTATCGGTTGCTTAATAATATTCATCAGCATACTAACAGGACGTGGAATACCTGATTGTTTTGATGTCAGCGGCACTGCCATTGCGCCTGCAAATGAAGCATCACTGCCTTTTGCATAACGGACTACCTCAACTTTAGTTTCATCATCGGGTGAGAAAATCGATGTGATCGCGGTGCCATTCCAAACTTCTTCTTTCTGTTCTTGCTGGTTTAAGCGATTATGTGAAACCGTTAACAGTGTTTCCGAGTTGGTTAATACATTTTGACCGAGGTTTGGGCTTAAATTAGGTAACGTCTTTTCTACATCCCGCATTCTCAGTAATAATGGCATAGTGCCAAACACGCCACCTGAAACAACGACGCCACGGGTAGTGAGCGTGTATTTTTTCTTATTAAACAGTCCAAGGCCTTCGGTAATATGGATGGTATAACCCGCACTACCATCTTTTACGCCATTCTCATCGGCAATCGGTTCGATTTTTGTGACGTTTGATTCAGGGCGGATCTCGGCACCGTTGCGTTCTGCAAAGTAGAGGTAGTTTTTGTCGAGGCTATTTTTAGCATTGTGGCGACAACCTGACATGCAGTTACCACAATAAGTACAGCTGTTTCGTTTTGGACCATCGCCGTTAAAATAAGGGTCACCACGGTCTTCACCTAAGCGTTCAACATCGATATTGCGAGAAACTTTATCTTCACCTTTTGGATAGAGGAGGCCGCTATAGACAGTTTTAAAGCTATCTTCACGTCCCATATCCGTGGCAACGTCTTTTAGGACCAGATCTGCAGGGCCAAAGTAGCGATTTTTTTGCACGCCAATCATGCGTTGTGCTAATGCGTAATAAGGCGATAAACGTGCATGCCAGTCTTCGTGCATTCCAGTCCATGACGGGTCGGCAAAGATATCAGCTTCAGGAATAAGATGGGTATTGCCATAGACTAGTGAGCCACCGCCAACAGCACTGCCGTGTACCAAGTTAATCTTGCGGGTAACCGATAATGTGAAAGGACCTGTTAGGCCTAATTGGGGTAACCACATGAAACGTTTTAAATTCCAGCTGGTACGTGAAAATTCTTTGGTATTAATTCGTTTACCACGCTCTAATACTAAAACTCGAAATCCTTTTTCTGTTAAACGTAATGCACTGGCAGAACCACCAAAACCAGATCCTATGATTATCTGGTCAAAATCAAAGTTAGAACTCGACATGTGTTACCCCTACTGCTGACCCGTTAATTTCACATCAAGACTGTGCTTCAAGCACTATATTTATTTTAGAGTATCTGTAATGTGCCCATTCGGTTAATTAATGCTAACGACTTAGATATGTTATCAGAGTGTTGCCTCCGTTGTATGTACCATACTCTAGGTAGCTAGCGGAATATTTTCATCAATGACTTGTTGATGTTGTATTTAATCTTAGTTCAAGAATACTCGTAAAATTACGGGGCTGTTATGTTTAGAGAAGCTTTCATCTATTAAACCGTGTTGGCGTTGACTTACTGGCGCATTAACGTGAAGGCTATCGCAAAAATAAAAGATTGTGAATATTGTCGAATATGTCTAATGAGGTAGAAAATGCGAATACATAAAGAGATAGCAATGAATTATAAAGGCCAGGATTTCTTTGTGGGCGATATTCATGGTGAATATGATTTATTATTGGCTACATTAGCGCAGTGTCAGTTTGATTTTGAGTGTGATCGTTTGTTTTCAGTCGGTGACCTAGTTGATCGCGGGCCTGACTCAATAGCATGTCTTGAATTATTACTAAAGCCTTGGTTCTTCGCGGTACGTGGTAATCATGAAGAGATGTTATTTGCCGATGAAGATAGTGAATTAGCGCGCATTCATCAGCATGCTGGTGGGGAATGGTTTTTTCAGTGCTCAGCACAAGAGCAGGTTCGGCTGAAAGCCTTAGTCGAAGAGCATTGCCCTGTGGCGTTGACAATTGAATCTAAGTTTGGCTCTATTGGTGTTTGTCATGCCAATGCACCGGTTAATTGGTCTGAATTACAACATGCCGATCTTAGTTGTGTCGAGCTAATAAAAGACTGTACTTGGTCAAAGACGCAATACCAAGAAGTGAAGCAAGGGAACATGTTTCATATTAACGACGTTAAGCTTGTTATACACGGCCATGTGAATTGTGCGAGAGTAACGACGAATCTAAATCAATTGTGGATAGATACCCTGATGCGGACAAGACGGTTAACAGTCTTGTCCGCACAGCAAGCATATATGGTTATTGCTTAGCGCTTAATTCTCAGTTTGTGCTGGGGCTGCTTTATAAAAATAATTTAATTCAGCTAGGATCTGATTAAATTGAGTATCAAGCATCGCTTCTCGTGGGATAGATTTGTAATCATTACGATTACGAACATCGTGATTGCCTTGGCGACTAAATAAACCTTGATATGAGAATAAGGTAATTGTGTCTTGTTGCATTATCACAAAGTTGTTTTTATCACCGAGTAGCTGCCAATTTTTAAAATTACCGGCAAATAAATCAATGCCGTTACTGTAATCTGAAATCGGGTTGTTGACCGCGTTTAGATTCGTCAAAATAGTCGGAACTAAGTCAGTATGATTCGTATCTTGCTCTATCACACTTGGCGCTTTACCTGGCCACACGATAAATAATGGTACCTGTGTTTGATAGATTGAATAGTTACTACCATAACCCCACGAGTGCTCTTCTGAATCATTAAATTCATTACCGTGATTAGCAGTAAAAATAATGACCGTATTATTATATTGCTGCGATTGTTTTAATTCATAAACAATTTTAGCCACGGCTTTATCAATATAACTGGCACTGTTTCGATAACTGTTAAACAGCGCAATCTGACGGTTGTTTGCTTGGCTATTTAAGTCTTGAATATTAGGGTAGAACAGCGCAGGGAAACCCGCTGGCGTTTCCATCTCTTGCACTGATGTTAAGCTAACATAAGCAAACCAAGGTGTTGACTGATCTTGTTTTTTTATCCAACGGCGTGTTTTTGTTACGGTGTCTCTATCATTCGCAGTACCCTCTACAACCGTCGTATTAGGGCTATCTAAGTTGATGAAGGTCGTTTGTTTTTGCTTGTGCTTAGCTAACTCTTCAGTATTAAAGATGCCGAGGTTGTAGTCTGCCTTAACGAAGTAATCGAGCATGAAAGGTGGTTTTGCTGATGTTTCGATATCATCCCAATATTGGGGTGCAAGACCATACATGATGCCGAAATTACCTAACATGTTATTATTACTGGTACTGAAGTGGTGATTAAAGCGTTGACCTTGACGCGATAAACTCGACATTTCGGGCATCACGCTTTCATTCAGCATATCAGCTCTAAGTGTGCTGATGTTAATTAATAAAACATTAAGTTTGTGACTGTCGTCATTCACTACTAATGGATTTTTAGGGTAGTCAAGACGTGAAGCTGATTTTTTTCTTGTATCACTGACGCGCTTGTCAAATGCTTCTTTATCTATCCAGCCATACTTCGCGAGGAACGTTCTTGCTGTCATTGGGTAAGCGAGCGGAAAGTTTGCTTTCTGTGCTGTAATTGGACGGTAGACGGCGGCATCTGCCCACATATGTAATAAGTGCCCTGTTAAGAAACAGCTGAAAAAGAAAATGGCGATAATAGGGCCAAGTTTAAAACGGCTTAAAGGTCTTAATCTATGCCACAACAAGCTGGAAATAAGCAGTTCAATTAAAAATAAGAAAGGCACGAAAACAAAAAATGATTGCCAATCTGAGTTTAGTGTTTGCTCATTTTCTCCGAGTAGTATCTCAAAGATAATAGGATTGATATGTAAATTGTAGAGTTTAAAAATCTCTGTATCGATAATTAACAGCGATAACCCTACTGTGGCAAAGATCACGGTTAGAAATCGTAGCGCACGTGGAAACGGTATCAGAAAACTGACAGGGAAGATCACCACCAGATATAGTATAAAAATAATAAAGCTGAAATGACCTAACAAGCTGATAAGAGAATAAGCTTGAGCAAGCATAGTTTCAGGCCATTCGGCGATGAAAAGGTAACGTGACGCAAGTAAGATAGCCAGTAAGATGTTGGCTAAGCTAAACCAATGACCCCAACTGATAATCTTGGAGACTTGATCGCGATAATGATGTCCTGTTTCTAGCATAAGTTAAACTGTAGTCTCTATAGTGCTTTGATAGTGTAATGAATAAACATAAATGACAAGGCATCCTTGCCTATCATTTAAATTAATGTGATGTATCTTTTGACTTTACTGACGCAACAAGCGCTTTAGCAAATTTTTCAGCAACCGCTTGGCGCTGTTTTGGTGATAAAGATGCGTTGATGATGTTCGCAGCTGCATTACCAAGAACCATTAAACCAAGGTCTAACGGTGCATCGTGTTTTTCTAGTACATCAATAACTTCATCAATAATTTGTTCAACTTTATCATTTTTGTATTTAGAAACTATAGGCATAATTTAATCTTTTAATGTATGAATGGGCAAAGATGATTATAATACCTTACAGAATTCATTAACTCTAATACTTTAAATATATGCAGCTAAAATTAAATAACATTATTTTACATTCGTTAGCCTTTAATACCGAAGGTGAACTGAAATGTTACCCGCGCAGCGAAGAACTGATTGCTTCACAACCAGTTGAAGAGCTTGCAAGTGAACTACATCGAATTTATAACGCCAAGCCAGCGAAAGGCTTTGGTTACTTTAAATGCACTGAAGAAGACAATAGCCGATTACCTTTTGAAGTTGAACTACGTAAATTCATCGATGAAGAAAGTAATTTTGTTGATTTTTCAAGCGCCGCATCGAGCTTGTTGGTCGGTGAGTTATTAAAATATGACTTTGTATCGCAAGGTATTCTGTCTTTTGTACATTACAATTGGATGGCATCCGATTACCTTATCGTGGCGCTACTGGAGAATAAAGACAGCGTAATGGTCACTGAGCAGTTAGATATCAGTAATACCCATTACCTAGAACTGTCTAAAGTACAATTGGCGGCTAAAATTGACCTGACTGAATGGCGCCAAAATAGTGATTCAAAACGCTATTTATCTTTTATCAAAGGTCGTGCGGGACGTAAAGTCTCTGACTTCTTTTTAGACTTCTTAGGTTGTACAGAAGGCATGGTCGCTAAATTACAAAATGCCGGTTTAATGCGCGCTGTTGATGAATTTTGTCATGTTGCCGAGTTAGATGCGCAAGAATCGATTCAAGCGCGTGAGCAAGTTGCACAGTATTGTAATGAGCAAATTAAAGAAGGTAATGAAATCGAAGTTAAAGATCTATCTGATCACTTAGCCGATGTTTCATCACGTGATTTTTATCAATACGCCTCAGAAGCTTATGAGCTTGAAGATAGCTTTCCTGCCGATCGCGGTTCGGTACGTAAACTAACCAAGTATGTCGGACAGGGTGGTGGTTTA
>NZ_JASJHF010000121.1:0-3708 GCF_033791185.1 Moritella sp.
GCCGCCGTTGATTGCGTATAATAATGTCTTAGCAAGGTTAGCACGTGCGCCAAAGAACTGCATTTGCTTACCAACAATCATTGGTGATACACAACAAGCAATTGCATAGTCATCATTGTCGAAGTCAGTACGCATTAAATCATCATTTTCGTATTGGATTGATGACGTATCAATAGATACTTTCGCACAGTAGCGTTTGAAGGCTAATGGTAAATGTTCAGCCCACAATACAGTGATGTTTGGCTCTGGTGAAGGACCCATAGTGTATTGTGTGTGTAGTACACGGAATGATGATTTAGTTACTAGTGAACGACCATCTGTACCCATACCTGCGATAGTTTCTGTTGCCCAGATTGGGTCACCAGAGAATAACTCATCGTATTCAGGTGTGCGTAGGAAACGTACCATACGTAGTTTCATAACTAAATGGTCAATCATTTCTTGAGCGTCAGTTTCAGTAATGATACCCGCTTGTAAATCACGTTCGATGTAGATATCTAAGAACGTAGTTACACGACCGAAGCTCATTGCTGCGCCATTTTGTGATTTAACAGCAGCTAGGTAGCCGAAGTAAGTCCACTGGATCGCTTCTTTTGCGTTTACCGCTGGGCCAGAAATATCGAAACCGTAAGTTGCCGCCATTTCTTTGATTTGTGCTAGGGCACGGTACTGTTCTGAAATCTCTTCACGTAAACGCATTGTTGCTTCTAGGTCTTCACCTGAGTAGAACTTTGCTTCTAATGATTTTTGTTGTGCAAATTTATCTTTCATTAGGAAGTCGATGCCGTATACAGCAACACGACGGTAATCACCAATGATACGACCACGGCCATATGCATCTGGTAAACCAGTTAGGATACCTGACTTACGACATTTCATGATGTCGCTTGTATAAACGTCAAATACGCCTTGGTTATGAGTTTTACGGTATTCAGAGAAGATTTTGTTTGTTACTGGATCAAGTTCTTTACCATATGCCTTACAAGAACCTGCAACCATACGGATACCACCGTTCGCGATAATAGCGCGTTTTAGTGGTTTTTCAGTTTGCAGACCAACAATTGTTTCTAGGCCTTGGTCGATGTAACCAGCAGCATGAGAAGTGATCGTTGACGGTAACGATGTATCAAAATCAAGCGGCGCATGGGTGCTGTTTTCGATTTTAATGCCTTCCATCACACTGTTCCAAAGCGTATCTGTTGCTTCAGTTGCATCTGCTAGGAAAGATTCATCACCGGTAAATTCGGTGTAGTTCTTCTGGATGAAATCACGAAGGTTAACGTCGTTAGTCCATTCACCAGTAGTGAAACCTTGCCACGCTTGATCAAAAATTGTTTGTTCAGTCATAAGTACACCTAATTTATTAAAAATTAAACTTTAAAGCTCGTTACCTGTTGTTACCAACAGATATTAAGATTCTTTTTTGCAGTAGATAGCCCAGTAAGTCAGGCCAACTAATACGCCGCCACCAATGATGTTGCCGATGGTGACTGGAATAAGGTTATTAAATACAAAGTTAGATAATGTTAAATCAGTAAAGTCAGCTGGATTTGCGCCAGTTACTAACCAAAATTCAGGGCCAGAAAAGTTCGCGATAACATACCCGAGTGGGATCATAAACATATTAGCGATACTGTGTTCGTAACCTGATGCGACAAACATACTCACTGGCAATGCCACTGCGACAAATTTGTCTGTAATAGAGCGTGCTGCAAAACTCATCCATACACCAAGGCAAACAAGTAGGTTTGCGAGGATGCCGAGTGTGACAGCTTGAATAAAGGTGTGATGTAATTTGTGTTGAGCAATCTTCATGGCATTAATACCCCATGCGCCATCAGCGACAAGATGCTGTTTTGCTAATATCATCAGCATCACAAAAAAGATGCAACCGATAAAGTTACCAGCGTAAACAACCGCCCAGTTTTTTGCCAGCTGTGCAGTGGTGATCTTGTTATTAGCACGGGCAATAATAGTCAGAATTGAACTGGTAAAAAGTTCGCCGCCACAAACAACGACAAGTAATAGACCAAGGCTAAATGCAAATCCGCCCATGAATTTTTTTAGGCCGTAAGCAACATCGGTGGTACCGGTGGTGACAGTGGTATAAAAGGCAAATGCGATGGAGATGAATACACCGGCTGTAATGGCAAGCATGAAGGCTTGTTTATGGGATTTAGTTGCTTTTGCTACACCGACAGATTCTGCTTTAATTAGCAGTTCGGCTGGTAGAATCGCATCAAATGGGCTTGCTGTTTTCATTGTTTAGTCTCAATAAATAACCTGTGTGCATTATTACCTAACTAGTAGTATTTATAAAGTGATCTAGATCAATTTTATGGCCATTTGTGTTTTTTTATTACGAAAAGTAACACAGTGGATCTATATCAACCCGTAATGGGTGTAACTTAATTACAGTTAGTACGTGTTTCTACTAACTTTATTTTAAACATGTAAACAAAAGTTAGTTTCTCTATGTAAGGTAACATAAAACCTCATAATTACCAATATAGCGGTAGTATTAAGTTTTTTATATGCTGAATTTTAATGCTGCATTTTAAATTTACATGGTTAATAAAACCTAGGTCAGGCAACACTCTGGAGTTAATAACTGAATTCAACCGGTTTTATGTTATCTGAATGGCTAATTTGTTATGTTAAGTGTTGTTTTGTGTTGCGGTATTTAAGTATAGTTTGATTTTAAGTATTGCACAGGTCTTATATTGTTATAAATCGTATTTAGGATGAATAGAATGAGTAGCAGTCCCACATTAGGCATCAAAAATTTACATAAATCATTTGGTGACAATGAAGTTCTTAAAGGTATCGATCTGACTGCGAATAAAGGCGATGTTATCTCGATTATTGGTTCATCAGGATCAGGTAAGAGTACATTTTTACGCTGCATTAATTTATTAGAAATGCCAACTGCCGGAGATATCTCGGTAAACGGCGAGTTGATCGATATGGTTGATGGTCGTGACGGTAATAGGGAGGCGGTCAGTAAAAAACAAGTTCAACGTATTCGTTCACGCTTAGCGATGGTATTTCAAGGCTTCAATTTATGGTCGCACATGACTGTCATTGAAAATGTGATCGAAGCGCCTATTCATGTTTTAGGTATCTCGCGTAGCGACGCATTGGCAAGCGCAGAACAATATTTGAAAAAAGTTGATTTATGGGAAAGAAAAGACTACTACCCAAGTCAGCTATCTGGAGGTCAAAAACAACGTGTGGCGATAGCCCGTGCACTGGCGGTTGAACCTGAAGTGCTACTATTTGATGAACCAACCTCAGCGTTAGATCCGGAATTAGTCGGTGAAGTATTACGGGTGATGCAAAGTTTGGCTGAAGAAGGGCGAACTATGTTAGTGGTGACCCACGAGATGGCATTTGCCCGTGATGTCTCTACTAAGGTTATCTTTTTGCATCAAGGTCAAATTGAAGAGCAGGGCGATCCGAAAGAATTGTTTGATAATCCGAAGTCGGAACGAGTTAAGCAGTTTTTAGCGCCTAAATATTAAGAGTTGGCACCTAAGTATTAAGAGTTGGCAGCGAAATGTTAAAAGTTAGTTCCAAAAATAAATAATTAAATAAACACTAAAAAGAAATAAAAAACAACACAATAAAGGTCTTTGATTGACTTAATTATAATAATAGGTAAATACGTATGAAAAAATTAGCGACTGTAATTGCAGCAAGTGTTGC
>NZ_JASJHF010000122.1:0-3746 GCF_033791185.1 Moritella sp.
TTAAAATATTCAGGAAATGATTTATATATTTAGTATGATTATTTACCATTGTTTTTTTATATTTTACCTGGTGACCACCATGCTATTAAATTTACTGGTTTAAATACATATTTTAAATCAGGATTTTTTGCTATCAGCCTTAACGTTCAAGGCAACAAAGGTAATCTTGCGGCAAGAGCCAATAGTGATGCGAGCGTTGCTAAATATAATGAAAAAAATAATTGCATCAATTTGTTTAAGGCCGGTTCGACAACACTCTCCCTATATAGTGAAGCGAGTGCTAATTATAATGAATCTGAAACCGTAGACGTGCCTATTATCGTCAATAAAGTGGGAGCAACGCTCAAAGCTGATGGTGATGTGAATAGTCGCTACAGCACTATTCCGGCGACAATACAAACATCGACTATTTCCGGTTCTCACGGACAATTGAGGTATGAATTTGCCGATGGCTCAGCGACTGACGTGGTTGAAATGAATGATGAGGTAAGAACGAGTGGTGGCACGATGAAAGTACTGAATGCCGGTACTACGCTGATAAAAGTAACCGACAGCGGTACGGATCAGCATGAGAGTGCAACCGTCTATTTCAACATTACTATTGCCCCTGCAGAGAACCCATTAGCGGTTACATACCCAACAGCAGTGTTTGCCGTGGATAAGACCCTTAAACCAACTTTTAACGATGATACTAATGATATGTCAATGCGTTTCGAGTTGGCTACAGGCAATCAAACTGTAGAGTTAGTAAATAGCAGTACAGGTGAGCTGAAAATTAAAGGTGGTGGCGATTACAGCTTGAAAGTTATTGCTTCATCGCGCAATTACGAGGAAAAAAATATAACGGTTCATGGAAGTGTGAAAAAAGCTGCTCATCCAGGTCTAGCTACAGCACCTGTTACAGTTGAATATGCACCACTAAAAAAATACAACTTGAACCCTGCGACACCGGCCATTGGTAAGCGAGTTTTTGCTATTGCTCCAAGATTAAGAAAAGATCTAGCTGAAATTGATTCAAACACTGGTGAGTTAACTTTACTTAACTATGATAAGCCGAGTACGATTGAAGTACATATTACTGAAACTGGAAACGATAATTATGAGGAGCTTGAAACCGTCAAGCAACAGATTATCGTCACAGCTCCTAGCAAAGATGCCTCGCATCAAAATTTGACCATTGAAAAAGTAGGCACTATTTTTTCCAGCCGTCTTAATCAATATGCCTTCAAGGCACTGAAAGAAACCAAGGTAAGCTTTGCTGGGGTTGTTCCGATCAAGCCGAGTTATGAGCAGATTAAAAAATTCGGCACGGGAAGTCAATTAATCATCAAGATGAAACCTGTCGATGAGACAGCAACTATAGAAAACACGAAGCCAGTGCTGGTTTATGCGCAACGTTTTGATGGCTGCAGCTCAATCTATGATATACATAGTGTTTCGAATGGTACTGCTAAATCCGTGGAGATGGCAGATAATGTTGTTTGTCCTAATTCTGGTGAAGTGACTCAACGTTACCTTACTTTTACGGTTATTAATGATGAGCACTTAACTTCCGGAGACTGGGAAGCTGTGACGCCATTTGTGATCTATCGTCATTCCAGCCGTAAGTTTAAGCCTACGTCTTACGGTGGCTGTTATGTCTCTACTAATAATAGCTCGTGCACAGGTGAGACAGAGCCTGAGTCAACCATTCATGAGTGGAATCTGGTAGATGTGAAGCTTACAAAAGATTAGTCTAGTAATGGACGGCTAAAATTTAGTATCTAATAAGCCTCTGGTTGTACTGTAAAAACAGTCATGACTAGGGGCTTTTTTTCATTCTCTTATTCAGAACTCATTACACTAATGTAAGTGGCGTATACTACCTATCATTGCGTTAACTTTTGGAACTTAACGTCGTATTAAACTCGTTTTATGACAAGATTGAATGACATTACAGCAGGCTTTGAACGATTTAACTAACTGAATAGGGCATAAATGCGCTAAAATAGCCGGCTATTATCTTATTCTTGAGTCTTTTATATTAATGACAACTGCAACAGCACCAACCAACTTTACTGAACTGGGTCTTATATCGCCTTTATTAACGCGATTAACTGAAATGGAATATCAGCAACCTACGCCAATTCAAGCACAAGCTATCCCAAGTGTATTAGCTGGACGTGATTTAATTGCAGGCGCTAATACAGGTTCAGGTAAGACAGCTGCTTTTGCACTGCCTATGCTGCAAGACTTATTTACAGAAAAGCAAAACAGTACTAAATCAAAAGGTAACTATGTAGCTGGACTTGTTTTAGTTCCAACTCGTGAACTTGCTATGCAGGTTGCTGACAGTATCAAATCTTATGCGTCACATTTAAACGGCGAAATAAAAACTGTGGCTGTGTTTGGTGGTGTTTCTGTTAATACCCAGATGCTTGCATTACGTGGCGGCACTGATATTTTGGTTGCTACACCTGGTCGTTTACTTGATTTGATTTCAAGCAATGCTATTAAACTAGACATGGTTAAAACCTTAGTGTTAGATGAAGCCGATCGTATGTTAAGCCTAGGCTTTACCGAAGAGCTATCTGCATTGATGGCGTTAATGCCAAAACAAAAACAGATTTTATTGTTCTCAGCGACTTTCCCTGAACAAGTAAAAGCGTTAACTGAAGAATTGCTTAACGATCCACTTGAAATTCAATTGCAAAGTGCAGACGCGAGTACATTAGTGCAACGCGCATTTAGTGTTAACCAAGGCGAAAAAACTGCCTTATTAGCGCATTTAATCAAAAAGCACGAATGGCGCCAAGTGCTTATCTTCGTTAACTCTAAACACAGCTGTAATCACTTAGCAGAAAAACTGGCTAAACGTGGTGTTACATCACAAGTGTTCCATGGTGATAAAGGACAGAGTGCACGTATTCGTACACTTGACGGCTTTAAAGCTGGCCAGATCCACGTATTGATCGCGACAGATATTGCCGCACGTGGTATCGATATTGATAAACTACCAGTTGTGATCAACTTTGACTTACCAAGAAGTCCTGCTGACTACATGCACCGTATTGGTCGTAGTGGCCGTGCTGGTGAAGTTGGTTTAGCGTTATCACTTATCGACCATGTGGATGCGCACCATTTCAGCATCATCGAAAAGAAAAACAAAATCAAACTTGATCGTGAACAAGAAGCTGGTTTTGAAATCGATGAAACGATTGAAGCGTACGTTCCTATGGCACCACCAGAAGGTAGCGGTAAGAAAAAACGTAAAAACAAAGCACCTATCAACGCTGACATCTGGTTGAAAGATAATTAACTGAAAGGTTAAATATAACAGATAAAAATAGGTGTCGCGTAACGACACCTATTTTTTTATATTGTTAAATCATCTCGGTGATCTATCTCCATGATCACTCCTTCAATAATTTAGCGAATTAACATCCTCATAAACCGTGTGTATCACAGAGTAATTCTGCATAACGTTCCATCGGAATGTTCATTTCTTCTTGCAAGTATTTAGCTTTAGCAACTAGTTCTTTTCTTTTCACCGACGGGATGTCGTTTTTGAATGCTAGTACGATCGTGTTTCCACTTTCTACTTCAAAACTAAGTACTCGGTTTTCAAATTCGAGCGCGAGTAATTCATCTAACTCTTCTCGTGATTTAAGTACCGTATGCCAGATATTGAGCACGAGAATACCTTGTTCGTTGAGTGCATTTTTACAATCACGCAGGTAGGATGATTGTACTTGTTTCGGTTCCAT
>NZ_JASJHF010000123.1:0-6838 GCF_033791185.1 Moritella sp.
ATGCCAGTGAGAATTGTTATAACAATTCTCACTGGCATCAGTAACGGCTGTTATGTTATAATATAACACCTGTTTTACTGACCTCGTGTTTATACCATGTCTTTACTTTTATTTCTGAGCATCGCGACACTCTTCCTTGGCCCTTATTTATGCAAATTTGTCGGCTCTAAATCTGATCGCTTTGCTTTCTTTGATAGCTTTATCTTTGTTTCCATTGGTGGCTTGGTGCTATTCCATATTTTGCCAGAATTACTGGAAAGTGGCGGCATTGCTGTTCTTGGACTTATGTTAGTCGGCTTATTTGGACCTGGCATGGTCGAAAAAGTATTTCATAAAATCGCCAAACAAACTCATTCGGTCACCTTGATTCTCGGCGTATTGGGCCTAGTGTTACACGCGATCACTGATGGTGGTGCACTGGCGATAGAAGATGACCAAACCGCTTATTTATTAGCAATTGGTGTGGTATTACATCGTTTCCCTGTGGGTTTAACGGTATGGTGGTTATTACGTCCGCATTATGGCAGAGCATTACCGTTAGCAGTATTAACGGCAATGTCATTGGCAACGGTGGCGGGTACTTGGCTGGGCGGAGAACTGATCGCACACGATAGTGGTAATTGGTTGATCTGGTTCCAAGCGTTAGTGATGGGCTCTATTTTACATGTAGTTTTTCACCAGCCGTATAAACAAGAACACGGTAAAGAAACCCAGCGTGATAAATTTGCCGCCGGCACCGGTAGCTTAATTGGTGCTACCTGTTTGCTTGCCGTGTTACTGCCGCATTGGTTAGGTTATGCGCCGCATAATCACGCTACTGAAGTAGCGGTAGTACCACAGACGGTCACCTCAACGGAATTACACATTGACGACCATGTAGGGCACGATGACCATGCAGGGCACGATGTGGCTGCTGGATTGGATGAGCATGCCGGACATGCACACAGCAGTGAAACTGCGGAAACATTATTGCGCTTTGTGAGCTTATCTTTGCATGCTGCGCCAGCGTTATTATTCGCTTACATCCTGACATGGTTGATTAACTTTATTAAGCCAGCCTTTAACATGGTGGGTCAGCTACGTAGCCGCGGTTCAGTGGCTGGTGCATTAAAAGGCACCTTAATTGGTTTGCCATTACCTATCTGTATTCCAGATGCATCGGGTATGTACAAGCAACTAATCAAAGCCGGTTGTGGTTCTGCATTAGCTGTATCCTTTTTGGTTGCGTCGCCTGTGCTGGGTTTTGATGCACTGCTTATATCATTGCCATTATTAGGTATTGAATGGGTTGGTATTCGTTTGGTCATGGCGATTATTTTAGCGGTAACACTGGGTTTATTGATTGGGTTATTGTTTAAGAAACAGGATCTAAATACCGAAACGTGTGCGAGCCCAGAACAGTTAAAACAATCTACCTCGCGTCTTAAGCATGCTTTTGAACATGGTTTTGCGCATTTAATCGATCATACCGCGCCTTGGGTGCTATTTGGATTAATTGCCGCTGCTACATTTACTCCGACTATTGGTTGGCAGTTTTTACAGCAAGAACCTTGGTTACAAGTCGTATTAGCTATTTTAATTGCCTTACCATTTCATTTTTGTGCCACGGGTATTACCCCTGTATTAGCGATTATGCTGATTGCGGGTGTATCGCCTGGTGCGGTTGTTGCCTTTAGTTTGGTTGGTCCAACCCTTAACTTAGACTTGTATCGCTTTATTAAAGATAACCAAGGTAAGCACATTGCAGTGGCTGTGGTGATGGCTATTGTTACCGTTGCCTTGTTATTGGGTCTCGGTCTTATGTATTGGGTTCCTGAATTACCGAAACCTTGGCTGACGCTGGCGCCGCATTGGCAAGATGATTGGTGGCGTTATTTAAGTTTAGCGATTGTGACAGTGTTATTTGCGATAAGTATCTTACGTCGTGGGGCGCGTAGTTTTATGCTGGAATTATTACCACATAGTTTTAGGAGTGCGAAACCACATCACCATCACCACTAAATGGTAATATCTATCTTGTGGTTACGGGGGTTGCGTCGGCTGGTTGAGCGACGCTCGTAACGGGAACAGTGATTAAGTTGGCGTTGCCGTCTTTCCTGACGGTAACGTTGTTCCATAATAAACTCGCCTTCCACTTCGATAGCCTCTATCACATCAAGGTGATTATTTATCTTTTCTGTGTTTACTTCCATGCAAGGCCCAATTGTTGTTAAAGCAGAATCGCAATTTGTTAATTACTGATTTTATGGTTAAGCAGCCACTTCGTGTTTTTATATTTGCAAGATTAAAGTGGTTCTGTTTTACTAAGATTAGTATAACTTGATGAAAATGTAATTTGCATTACACACATTCTTTGTATCGCCAACAGGATGTTCGTCGACAGAGAAATAAAGGTTATTCCATGCCCAAAAAAGTGACAGATATTCTAACCCAAGACGAGCTCAATTTATTACAGGAAGTAATAGATAGCCAAGTTGATCATGACAGCAATGATGTCTATATATCCGATATATCAAAACAGTTACTTAATGTATTAGCGCAATCGGATGATATCGTATTGGTCGCGCAACATCAGCAGGAAGAGTTTCGCTTTCCGCTGTATTTGATTCGTGATGAATTAAAAGAGCTGGGTCCGCCTGATATTATCGATCATAAAGGTGGCGGTGGGCGTTACTGGCGTTTGTCTGACCCGAAAGGACTGAAAATATTTGACCCTAAAGGTGAAGTGTTATTGGGTGCGGTAATCAATATTTCAACCTCAGGGTTATTTATGTTGTGTAGTGAACAGCAATTTTCGTCACTCGACTTTAATCTAAAAGAAAAGAGTCATCTGCGTTTTTATTTAAAGATCCCACAGCGTGGTTTTCACTTAGTTGATGCAATCATTGTTCGGATTGAAAGTGAGCCTAACAATACGAAAGGACTCGCGCTGAACTTTGATATTAACAATGAATTGGCGTTGATATTGCACGATTATATTATTGAAGAGCACGATTCATTACATGATTTAGAATAGCAGTTAACGGACTTGGCTGAAGTAAGTTAACTGCTCCCGACGCTGTCCGTGAACCGTTACTGGGTTTCAATTTAGCATTAACTAATATCGAGTTCTTTCAATTTACGGGTGAGGGTATTACGCCCCCAACCTAATAATTTTGCAGCATCTTGCTTATGACCTTGGGTATATTCTAGTGCAGTCTGCAGCATGATGCGTTCAAAATCGGGCATGGCTTCCGCGAGAATATCACTTTGTCCTGATGCTAGTTGTTGCGCGGTCCAGGTTTTTAATTGACTACGCCAATCACTATTTTCAGCGCCATGAGTATAACTGAGAGATGCTGGTTGTTCCTCGGTGATCTCTGGGGGTAAATCAGCAATGAAAACTTCTTGGCCACTTGCCATGACCGTCAACCAACGGCAAATATTTTCCAGTTGACGTACGTTACCAGACCAATGGTGATTGGCTAAATAGGTCTGGGCTTCTTTACTGAGTATTTTAGTCTCGACACTGAGCTCTTTACCGGCGCGAATCAGAAAATGATTCGCCAATTTAGGAATATCTTCACGGCGTTCATTCAGCGAGGGTATGTGAATTCTAATCACGTTTAAGCGATGAAATAGATCTTCTCGGAAGCTACCTTCAGCCACTTTTTGTTCTAAGTTCTGATGGGTCGCGGCAATAATTCTCACATCGACACTGACCGGAGAGTGACCACCAACTCGATAAAACTGACCATCGGATAATACCCGTAACAATCGTGTTTGAATATCAATCGGCATATCGCCGATCTCATCTAAAAATAATGTTCCTCCATTGGCTTGTTCAAAGCGGCCATTCCGGACATTGGCAGCACCAGTAAAGGCGCCCTTTTCATGACCAAACAGCTCAGATTCGATTAAGTCTTTTGGGATCGCCGCCATGTTCAAGGCGATAAACTCATTGTTCACGCGTGGACTGTGTTTGTGTAGTGCGTGGGCGACCAGCTCTTTACCTGTGCCTGACTCACCATTAATTAATACACTGATAGATGAACGAGAGAGACGACCAATGGCGCGAAACACTTCTTGCATTGCTGGTGCTTCACCAATAATTTCAGTCACGGGTGCTGGTTTATTATGTTTGCGGCGGTTCTTACGCTGCTCTCTCGCATGCGTTACTGCACGAGTTGCCAGTGATACGGCTTCGTCAATATCAAACGGCTTTGGTAAGTATTCGAATGCACCGGCTTGATAGGCATTAACTGCACTGTCGAGATCTGAATGTGCAGTCATGATAATGATGGGCAGTTCAGGGTGCTCACCGTGCACCTGACTCATTAATTCTAACCCGGTCATTTCGGGCATGCGAATATCTGAGATAATAATGTCGGGTTGCTCGAACTCTAATTTTTTTAATAACGCATATGGTTCACTAAATACAAAGGTATTAAACGCTTGTGATTTTAATGCTTTATCAAGTACCCAGCGGATAGAACTATCGTCGTCGACAATCCAAACTGTTGCTGCTGTCATAGTTTAATCCTTTATTTTCTTAATGGCAGATAAATGGCAAATTCGGTATGACCAGGCCAGCTATTACACTCAATTTTACCTTTGTGTTGTTTCACAAGGTTTTGCGCAATCGAAAGACCGAGTCCGGTGCCACCTACTCTGGCGGTGACCATCGGGTAGAACAAGGTATCTTTGATATGTTCAGGGATACCTGGGCCATTATCGATGATCTTAATTTCAGCACATAGGCGATATTTCTGTCCTTGAATATTTACTTGATGTGCCGTTCGCGTAATAATTTTTATGGTACCGGATTGTTTTAGAATTTGAATTGCATTACTGATGATATTAAGCAGTGCTTGCTGTAATAGGTCAGGTTCCATTTCTAAATCAGGGATTGAAGGGTCGTAATCGCGCTCGATAATGATCCCTGGCGGTAAATCAAACTCGACTAACTGCTTTACTTTCTCAATCACCGAGTGA
The DNA here is from genome assembly GCF_033791185.1 of Moritella sp. GTDB lineage: Bacteria > Pseudomonadota > Gammaproteobacteria > Enterobacterales > Moritellaceae > Moritella. The sequence continues at coordinate 4,975 of NZ_JASJHF010000123.1, forward strand.
ATATTTAAAATGGTCTGCTTACCGGGTTTTTGTGGCCCCAATAAGCGGTCGACGAGTGCACGTAAGCGATCGGCTTGTTCGATGATAATACCGGTGAACTCTTTTAATTCAGCTGTGGGTAATTCTTTTTCAAGTAATTGTGCGGCACCACGTAAGCCACCCAATGGGTTCTTAATCTCATGCGCTAAACCACGAACCAATTCTTGTGCGGCTTGTTGCTGTACGTGTTGGTAAAGTTCCTGGCTGATCTTTTTTTGTAAATCGATCTGCCTTGCTTCAATCAGGATGCAAGTATCAGCGCCAAAATTAGTCAGTGTTGCTGATATTTCAACTAACAGTTGGCGGTCGTCAATGACCAGTGAAACCTCATTATCGGTAAAGCCTTGTCCAGTTTTAATGGTGCTGGCCAGTAATGATAAATCTAACGTTGTGTACTCAATAACATCGGTTATCCTCATATCAAGCACTCGGGGGGAACTTGACCCTAATAATTGTTCACCTGCAGGATTGAGGTATTTAATATGCAGATCATTATCAAGTACAAAAACGGAAGAAACTAAGTTATTGAGCAGCGATTGCTGTGTTTCAGGGATCATGACCATGACATTTCCTTAGCAGGATTACTATCCTGTTACCGAATTGCACCATTTTGGTGCTACAACTAAAATACTACTGCACAGTAGGGCAAAATTAAAGTGATTATGGTTTAGTTTGCTTTAAAACGATGTAAATAAACCGTAATTAGCTCTGATGATGCAATTACCTTGCCTAAATTGTTAGTGAGTTGTAACTGTAGTTGGTGTGAGCCTATCGGTACGTTAGTGACGTTAAACTGAGTTTCAATTTGTTCACTGTGAATGACAGCATCAATTAATAACCGAATGGTATAGCCGTATGGCAATGTTGCATTGAGTGTCGCTGATACCGCTATCTCACCGCTATTGCTACGTAGCGTTTGTTGGTCTATAGGTGAATTTATAGTAATCGAGGTGGGCGCGAGTACCTGCTCGGTGACGGTACTGTTTACCGCGCTTGCAGGTGCCGTCCTGAGTTGTGTCAATGATTCAATCGAGGGCGGTGTAAGTTGTACATCAATTTCAGTTGCTGATTCAGATTTGTTTTCATCATCGGAAAAGTGGGTAATACCTTGTTCATCAGTCCATTGATAAATTGCGGATATGCTTGGATAGGAAAGTAATAATATCACGAGTAGTATCATGTTTTTCATGGCGACATCCTGTCTTTTTATTATTTAATGTGTCTCGTTATTCTTATCTATTTACATAAGCCTGACAAATAAAAAACCCGCTAAATAGCGGGTTTTTTTGCATTAATTTGTATTAATAACAAATTATACGCTGTAGTACATTTCGAACTCAATTGGGTGAGTTGTCATGTTCAGTCTTTCAACTTCTTCAGCTTTTAGCGCTATGTATGCATCGATCGTATCGTGTGCCATTACATCGCCAGCAAGTAAGAATTCACGATCCGCATCCAGTGCTGATAGTGCTTCTTCTAGTGACGCTGCAACTTGTGGGATCTCCGCTGCTTCTTCAGGAGGCAGGTCATATAGATCTTTATCCATCGCATCACCAGGGTGGATACGGTTTTTAATACCGTCAATACCCGCCATTAACATTGCAGAGAATGCAAGGTATGGGTTAGCCGCTGGATCCGGGAAACGTACTTCAATACGTGTCGCTTTTGCTGACGGTACGATTGGGATACGAATAGATGCAGAACGGTTACGTGCTGAGTAAGCCAGCATTACCGGTGCTTCAAAACCAGGAACTAGACGTTTGTACGAGTTAGTTGCAGGGTTAGCAAATGCGTTAATTGCTTTAGCATGCTTGATGATACCACC
>NZ_JASJHF010000124.1:0-36913 GCF_033791185.1 Moritella sp.
GCTGCGCTAGAAAATAAACCCGTCATTAATGAAAGCACTAAAACCGTTGGCTTGATTGTCATGAAAACCTCTACAATTAATAATTCGAAATGAATAATTCAATAAATAATGAAAAGCAAAACAAAAGCCTGTAATCAGATCGTATCGATTACAGGCTACAAACTGACTAACTGGCAATAACGTGAAAGATTATTGTAGTAACGCTTCAAACGTGAAGTGTACGTTCACGCTGGCTTTGTCCGCCATAGGATCATTTTTCAATTCACCTTTATAGTTAGCTTTCATCAAGTAACGACCAGCAACATTCGGCGTGAAAGTCACTTTACCGTCCTTGTCACTCTCTACATTAATTTGCTCTTGATGGTTGCGGTATAGCGTACCTTCACGGGTAATATCAGCAATAACGCCCGCTTGCGGTTCACCGTTAAAGAAGAACTGGAAGCTAACTTTTTCGCCTTCAACAATGTCTGATGGGTGAGTCAATGGACGCATTTCAAGGTATTGACCTTCGATTTCTAATGCTTTTTCTGTTGGCATACCAACCGTCACATAACTTTCTGCGCGGGTGTAGCTTAATTGTGTGCTTACATCACGCACTTTTTCTGGCAGCAGGTTTGTACGTTCAGCTTTGTTGGCTTTTACATATTTAACGGTATCACGACGGCCCGCTTTATAAGCCGTGTAGTAAGACGGTACATTGTTAATAGCGACCTTGTGCGTGCCCTCTTCTTCAAAGTAGAAGTCAAAAATAGAACGACGTTTACCGCGGATCACAAAGTTAGGACGCTCTTTACGACCATCAGGCATTGTCACTTGGGCAAATTCGCTACCCGCAGGCTTATCAAATACGAAAGTACCGTGTGATGCAGTTACGTCAAACGTTAGCCAATCACCACCTTCTTTTGATACAGTGAAATGCGATGGCAATACCCAACGCGGATGGGCGTTAGCCGTTGTTGTAGCAGCTAGCCCTGCGATAACCGTACAGGCTAAACCTAATACTTTTAATTTGCTTATTTTAGACATCATCTTTCTCGCTATATTATTTAATTAGGTAGTTAATACGGATATCGCCCGTTTCTTCGGTCGGTGCAATGGTGTGACTAAATGGCTTATCAGCTAACGTCATTTTTTGGCGGATGAAATTACGGCCGCCGTGTTCACGTACTACTTCAACATAAAATGTATACTTGCCCGCTTCTACGCGGTTACCATCATTATCTAAACCATCCCAGGTGAAACGGTAGTCACCGGCAGGACGTGTTGCAGATGTAACGCCATCAACCAGCGCACGATCATAACGACCGACTTTACGCCACCAGCTACGTAAATCTTTTAGCCATTCATCTTTACCAACCCACAGCTCAACCGTACGCACTGATTTACGTTGAGAATTCTCAATCCATACCGCCACATAAGGGCGTGCATACATAGTCGATTCAATCTTAGGTAAGCTAAATTCAACCGCTAGCTCAGCAGTTGCAGGGATTGGCGCAGCACTTGCCGAAAAAGTCGGAATGAACAGGCAGCTTAATAATGCAAGGCATAGTGCAATACACTGTGTAATACATCGTGTAATACACTGGCCAAGACGTTTAAATAACAAAGTCATACAAGATCCTTAAGGAACGGCCACGACAAAAATAGCCAAAGTAACGAGCGAACCAAACAAGGTCCATTTTAATGAGGTTGCGAAAGTTTTCTTTTTGGGTACCAATAAACACACACCAGTTAACACAAAGAACACCATCAATAATGCAGTGATATCGATAAACAATTTCCATACATCGCCGCTATTACGGCCTTTATGTAGATCGTTTAATACTGCAATGACACCGTAATGGGTCTTTTCAATCACCGCTTCAGTGGTCGTCATATCAATAAATACCGCGACGTTATAACCAGGGCCTTTATAATCCATGGCAATCTCACCTTCGATTAATTCACCATCTTCAATTTCAGTAAAAACATCTAATGCAGAAGGCTGGCCAGACAGGTTCGCGTGCTCGGTAAGGTAAGCAACGATACCGGATTTATTGACAGCAACAGCGCCATTGGCATCGCTGAATAAGGCTTGGGGTAAGCTCAGAATAGTTTCTTCAATATCTGCCTGACTGCTAACAAACAAGCTTGGACGATTTAAGGTAATGCCGGTAATAGAAAAAAATAATACCACCAGCAATAACGCCATCGAAATATAGATATGCAGACGTCGCGCCCATATTTGCACTTGTTTATTCTTTAGAAAGGTTTTGTTTTTTAGCGTAGCAGCTTGGTTTTTCGATCTAGTCAATGTCTGATTGGGTGCCTGATCAGGAGTCAGGGGAAGTGGTTGGCTGAGAGAAGACATGATCGTAATAACACTGCTTGGTTTATGGGATTAAAGTACAAGCAATGTAATTGATAATCGTTTTCATTGGCATTGAATTTACATTATTTACGTTAACGAATGCCAATACGGGGATATAACCATTCAGTCATGTTATTCGCGTTTTATATTCTGAATATTGTTATAAAGTTGTCTATATTTCATAGTGTTGCCTATGCTTAATTGCGTCGACTCTCGAGATTAAGTAACCAAGGATGATAAAAATGAAGAAAAATAAACTCAGTTACCTCATTGCATTAACACTTTCATGTTCATCGTATTTTGCGATAGCAGCTGGCGGTGGGGGGGTCTTATCTGATGCCGGAGCCAAAGACGGAAAACATTTTGATGAAAAAGGTAAATATCCATCTGAATTTACCAAAGCGATATGGCAACAAAACCAAAAGACCTTACCTTTTGCTGATAAGCAAGATTTTGAAGAAGCCAAAAAAGGCTTTATTGCCGCACCAAAATACAAACAGATCATGGCCGAAGCTGGGCATGTGGCTTGGGATATGGGCAGTTATGAATGGTTACTTGAAGAGGGGAAAGACTTCGACAGTATCCACCCTTCGCTACAACGCCAAGCTATTTTAAATATGGCTTATGGCCTTTACGAAGTACTCCCCGATAAAATATACCAAGTACGTGGTTTTGACCTTGCCAATATTACCTTCATCAAAGGTGATAGCGGTTGGATTGTCTTTGATCCACTCACCGCTAAAGAAACAGCCAAAGCCGCATTAGAATTTGTTAATGAGCAACTCGGCGAGCGCCCTGTCGTTGCTGTGGTTTACTCGCACTCTCATGCCGACCATTTTGGTGGCGTCCGTGGTGTCGTTGATGAAGCGGATGTTAAATCAGGTAAAGTTAAAGTTATAGCCCCAGAAGGCTTCATGGAACACGCCGTTTCAGAAAATGTTTATGCGGGTAACGCAATGAACCGCCGCATGTTTTTCCAATATGGAGTATTGCTGCCTCGCAGTCCATTTGGTCACGTAGATCAATCCATTGGTAAAAATACCGCTGCTGGTAACCTAGGTTTAATCGCCCCCAATACTACCATTAGCGGTGATTTTACAGAGATGACCATCGACGGTATCAAGATGGAATTCCAAAATACCCCCGGTACAGAAGCACCATCAGAAATGAATACCTACTTCCCCGAGTTAAAGGCATTTTGGGCGGCAGAAAATATCACCGGAACAGTACACAACATTTATACCTTACGTGGCGCGCTAGTACGTGATGCGCTGGAATGGTCAAAACAAATTAACAACGCCTTATATCGCTATGGCCAAGAAGCCGATGTGATGTTTGCATCGCACAGTTGGCCACGCTGGAACAATGATAGAGTGCAAGAAATCATGCGCACCCAACGTGATATATACGCCAACTTAAACAACGAAGTACTCCACCTTGCCAACCAAGGCGTGACAGTTAACGAAGTACATAACCAATACAAACCACCGAAGAGCTTGCAACAAAAATGGGCCGCACACAGCTATCATGGCTCAGAGCAGCACAATAGCCGCGCCGTCATTAACCGTTATTTAGGTTATTGGGATGGTAATCCCGCGACATTGATCCCTTTATCACCACGAGATTCGGGACCTCTTTATGTTGAAATGATGGGCGGCGCAGAGAAGATCATCGCCAAAGGTCAGTCGCTATACGACCAAGGTAAATACCGAATGGCGCAAGAAATCCTCAATAAATTAGTCTACGGTGAGCCGAATAATCAACAGGGTAAAGATTTACTCGCTGATACCTTTGAACAAATCGGTTATCAACAAGAAAGTCCGAGTGTACGTAACAGCTTTCTTGCCGCAGCCTACGAACTGCGTAATAACATCCCGCAAGGCTCGATACCGAAAACAGCCGGCCCTGATACCACCAAAGCAATGGCAACAGAACTTTGGTTAGACTTCTTAGGCATACGCTTAGATAGCGAAAAAGCCGACGGTAAGTCTTTCACCATTAACTTAAAACTGCCGGATATTAAGGAAGAGTTCATTGTTGAGCTAAGCAACTCGACATTGACTAATATCAAAGGTGTACAAGCTAAAAATGCCAATTTAACCCTGACATTAAATCGTAGCGACCTTGAGCCTATTATGATGGGGGTAAAAACCTTTGATCAGCAGATAGCGGCAGGAAAAGTGCAACATCAAGGTGATATCAAGCTGCTCAATCAGCTTAAATCAATGTTAATCAACTTCACCCCGACTTTCGAGATGATGCCAGGTACTGCGGCACCGACGCCAGCTGCAACCAAGGTAACCTTCGCGCAACCAGAAATGGGCCGTACGGACGGTATCTAATACTTAAAAAATCGATAACGTTTTAAAACGACGAACTAAAAATGGAGAACGCAATGTTCTCCATTTTTATTCGTTAATCGTCACAAGGGCTCACAACATCAATTATAACAAGTGGCTTACCATTCTTCCTCATTATCCATCAAATCACTGTCAATGATCTCGCAGTAGGCCTTAACTTCAGCTTCATCATGTTCAATTTTAGCCGCATCAGCCAGCTCCCATGATCGCTCGCAGGTTTGCGTGCGTTCGCACCACAGATACCCAGCAGCTGGTAAGCAGCCATGGACATCACGATCACTACCGATTGGTTCAGGTTGTGTCGCACTACATGCCGTCATACCTAACAATAGCAACGGGATGAATATTTTAATTCGCATAATAGGGTCCATTAGTCACGCGCTTTAATACCATCATAGTATAGATAACAAATTGTTACGCAAAAAAGCATAGCAGAGGAATGACATTTGCTATGCTTAGCAACTATTCATGACTAACCAGTAATACAGAATCAAACCAATAAGGATAAGTAGAGCGCGAATTACATATTATGTTCCGCAAACGATGCTAAACGGCTACGTTGCACACCTTTTAAGAACACATTGGCACTGCCGTCAAAGCTTTTAAAACGCTCTACTACATAGGTTAACCCCGAGGTCACCGCAGTTAAATAACTGCTATCAATTTGCGATAGATTACCCGAGCAGACTATCTTGGTACCTTCACCACAACGAGTAATAATGGTTTTCAGTTGCGCAGCAGTCAGATTCTGACACTCATCCAACAGCACAAAGGCATTTTGGATTGAACGACCACGCATAAAGTTAACCGATTTAAACTGTAAATTGGCTTTTTCTTTAATATATTCCACCGAACCATCTTTGCACTCATCGTGTTTATGTAATACCTCCAAGGTATCAGTAATCGCCGCTAACCAAGGCAACATTTTCTCTTCCTCGGTACCGGGTAAAAAACCGATACTTTCGGCTATTTCAGGGGTATTACGAGTTACAATGATCTTATCAAACATCTTCCTTTCAATCACTTGTTCCAGCGCAGCTGCCATCGCTAAGATCGTTTTACCACTACCAGCAGGTCCAGTTAAGATCACCAAGTCGATGTGCGGATTAAGTAACGCTTCCATCGCCATACCTTGGTAAATATTCTTTGGATGGACACCCCAGGCTTTTTGCGACATCAGACGTTCACGGCCTAAATCAACAAAGCTGATCTCGCCCTTATCTTTACCAACGACACGGGCCGCAAAGTGATCAGTTTCATCGATCAAGTACTGGTTAATAAAGCTATCTTGCAGTTGTGCTGTTTCCACCGTATGGATGGTCTTTGAACCCATGGTTTCACTTTTCATGCTTTCACTATGGCACTCGCTGATCTCTTGCCAGAAATCACCACTAAATTTATGAAACCCAGTGGCCAAAAATTTAATATCATCAATCAATTGATCAGAGCGATAATCTTCAACGTACCTAAGTCCTGCGCCTTTGGCTTTTAAGCGCATATTGATGTCCTTCGTCACTAACACGATTTCGCGTTGTGACTGGCCTTGTAAAAACAACGCCGCGTTGATAATACGATTATCAGGTTCGTTATCAGTAAAAAAAGCATCTTGCTTCATGACACTATGATCAGCAAAAATAGAGATCTTACCCAACTTATTTTTACCTTCTACTTTTTGCAGTGGTACACCTTGGTTGATTTCTTCGGGGCTAGCATTTGAAAAAATATCTTCAAGGGCACGGATAGCGACTCGCGCATCACGGCTGACATCTCTTCCTCGATCTTTAATATTATCGAGTTCTTCTAAAACGGTCATCGGGATCATGACATCATGTTCTTGAAAGGTGAAGATAGATAGGGGCGCGTGCAACAACACATTAGTATCGAGAATGAAAACTTTACTGTTGGTACTTTCCATAGAAACACCTCATTAAGTTCGACTAACTCTTAAAGTTTAGTCGTTGAGCTCGTTGATTTCATTTTTAGCCATTTTTTTATAATTTATGTGCTGCAATACGATATACTTACCCAATACATATCTCTGATGACCCTATCAGGCTTTTATTACGGAAATAAGAATGACAGCAACCAAGACAGCACTTGATCCTACGCTATTTAAAAAAATCGAAATCATTTGTGAGAAAGGTGAAGAGCAACTCGAAGCTGAAGAATACAAAACGGCGATCGAGACCTTTATGCAAGCTTACGATCTGGTTCCAGATCCTAAGATCCATTGGAATGTTTCAACTTGGATCCTAACTGCATTAGGTGATGCTCACTTCATGCTAGGCGACTGGGCTTCATTAGAAGAAGCTACTGGTTTTGCGATGCTATGCCCTGAAGGTGCAATAAATCCTTATTTACACCTGCGTTTAGGTCAAGCACACTTTGAACTAGGTAACATGGAACCAGCTAAAGAACAGCTAACAAAAGCGTTTGAAGCAGAAGGTGCAGAAATCTTCGGTGACGATGATGCTAAATATTTAGCCTTTGCCCAAGCTGAATAATAAAGAATATAGATAATGATACCACCCACACGATAACAGCTGTGGGTGGTTATTTTTCGATAGTATGTTACAACAAAGAATACAAAAATCGCCTAATCTAAAATAAGCGTTAGCCCCAATAACACCGGTGTTGCCACCGTAGCAATTAAGTTTGAACGTAAAAACTTAGGTTGCTGTGCAATATTTTGACCAAATTTAATGCCACCATACAGTGCATAAAATGCTAACGGCATTGGTATTAACGAAATCAAACTCAATGCAGGTAGATAACCTATCACTACATAACTAATAATCAGCACAGTGGCTAATGTTGCAAATACCGCATAGACATAATTACTGATCTTGATGCCATAAGCCATTGGGAAGTCTTCCGCTTTATGTTCATCAGCCGATGCTTTAATGTCGCCATAGTTATTAAGTAGCCAAAGATTGTTGACTAAGAAAAATGGGATCAAAGCAATTACCCAAACCAGCTGGGTATATTGGCCGACTAATACAAACTCTGTCGCTAAGGCGATTAATAACGCAAAACCAAAACCCGGCGCCAATAGTGAATAAATCGGGTGTTTTTTGATAATACTGCTATAGCTGAGTAATACCATTAAACCAACAATGCCCACTGGTAAGATACCTAGACCAAATTTCATCACCAAAAATAAACCACATAACAAGCTAACTACTAATGCAATAATACCCGCTAAGAATGCGGAATTCACTTGGTCACGTGCGCGCGGATGCTTTTTATGCTGCTGAGGGTTGGTTTTAAATGCCCAGGTGCGCTTTAAATCTGAATACTCATGGAACGTACAAATACTAATATGACCGATAAAAGCCGCAATACACGCCGCAATTAATACATAACCATTCACATCACCATGATTTGCTATCACAGCTGCAAAACCTAAAAAAACACAGACCATAGTTAATAATAAATACGATACGTTTATCGATCGCAACACAGTTTTAAATCTAAACGCTAACATAGCGATTTCGCCTCAATAAATACCCATTTAGAGCTATACTAGCTTAGTTCTAAAATCTAAATTTGATCTAAATCTAAACATGCAACGGATTTATAATGTCGACAAGATTAAAATAATAAACTGTGAAGTGAGTATTTAATGAAATAGAGCCAAGGCTGCGAAAAGTTAAATAAAGATAAAAAAATGGCAGGTTATAGACGTAATAACAAGGTGACAACAAGGTGATAAAAAATAGAAAAGACGAGCAAAAAAATAAAAAAAAGGCCGATACTCATTAGCATTAATATCGGCCGTTCTTTATGTTATCTGTACACGTTATTCTCGTTTATACGATCTCAGCTGCTACCACAGAAATTTCAACTAATAACGCTTCACGCGCCATGCTTGCTTGTACACATGCACGTGCTGGCGCATAGCCAGCTGGTACCCACGCATCCCACACTGCATTCATTTCAGCAAAGTCTGCCATCTCTTTAATATAGATAGTGGCTGAAAGCATGTGTTTTTTATCACTGCCTGCTTGCGTTAATAACTCAGTTACCTTTGCTAGCATAGTTTCAGTTTGTTCTTTAATACCATACGTTGCATCTGCGCATACTTGGCCACATAAGTAGATAGTGCCATTGTGCTTTACAATACGGCTCATCCTTGGTTTAGTTTCCATACGTTCTATCATGCTAAATTCTCTTTCATCTTAATAAAGCCCAAAGTAATGAGCAAACACAGTAGTCTACCTTGAACCCGTTATTTTTTCGAGACAAAATCCTCGTTAGGATAAGCAATACCAAAGAATAAATCCGTCATAACCTATACTTAAAAAATTAGAGATTCTTAGCTAAAAAATAATCCTCTTATACCTTAAATGCTTCGAACACACGCTCTACAGCAACTGAACCGGGATCTTTAACACCATCTAAACTATCACAGTTTAGATAAGATGAACGACCTGCTTTCGCTTCTACCATCCTTGCAGTGCTTTCAGCACCAAGGCGCGCCGCTTCGATTGCAGCAATAAAACTATCAGTTTCCCATGCTTCAAAAGCAGGATACATAGCATCAATCATGGTACGATCGCCTGGTTTAGCACCACCGTATTTCATCATTTGTGCTAAACCAGCCTTAAGTGCAGTTACATGATCACCATTCTGATTATAATCATGGCCTGCTGCAGTAAAGAAAATTGACAGTAAGACACCTGATGAACCGCCCATCACCGTTGCGAGCTCTTCACCAATAGCATTAAGTAATAATCCCGTATCATTCAACGGTAATTTTTTCGCTGTAAGTTGCGCCATGACCTGACGAGCACCAGCTCCAAATGTTGACCCAGTATCACCATCACCCACTAATGAATCAAGGTAATTTAGCTCTTTTTCTGCTGCAATTAAAGTGTTAGAAACAACACTGACTATCGTTGCCATCTCTGCATTTTCAGACGCTTCAAAAGAAAAATTAATTGACACTTTATCTTTTTTCACTTCTTCCAATTGACGTAATGCAATGGGATTCACCCAAGCATCGGCTTCCACAGGTGCTAACAATGCTTCTAAACGAGAGCCATTTAGTTCTAAATATGAAATTGAAAAACCTTTCATATCAATAGCAGTCATCAACGCTGCAGGACCAATCACCAACTGAATGTGATCCTTCAATTCAGATTCTAAAATGTCTTTCGTAATCAAACTCATTTCTAATGGTGATACACCACCGAGATTATTGATCATTACTGCAATCTTCGCATCAGCAGCAGATAACGACGCTTTCAGTTTAGTAACCATAGTCGTAACCAATTCACGACAAGAGGTGACGTCAATAGACATTACGCCAGGTTCACCGTGAATACCAAGACCTAATTCAGCTTTACCTTCAGCAATACGTTGATTCGCTTCTTCACCAGGTAATGAGCAACTAGTCAGAGCTAAACCGATACTGGCAGTTACATCAATTGCAGCTTGAGCACCATTTTTAATAGTCATAAGATCGGCACCTTGCTCAGCTAAATAACCCGCAATTTTATGCACCAAGATTGTGCCAGCAATACCACGTGGTTTCAGGTTATCTGGAATTGAAATATCGTCATCAACAATCACCATTTCCACGTTTAAACCCATTTTCTTGGCTTTTTCACATGCAAGACCAAAATTCAGACGATCACCCGTATAATTTTTTACAATAACCAGGCACCCTTGTTCACCCGTTACATGTACTATCGCATTAAGTACTGCATCTACACTTGGTGAAGCAAATACGTCACCACAAACAGCAGCAGTCAACATTCCTTTACCAATGAATCCAACATGTGCAGGCTCATGACCAGAACCGCCACCAGAAATAATAGCAACCTTATCTTTCTGCCATTCATTACGAGTCACAATACGGATCATAGGATCCACATTAAGACGTACCAGGTTGTTGTATTTATTGCTATACAAAATACCATCAATTGCATCGTGTACTAAGGTTACTTTCTCGTTGAAAAATAATCGACTCATGTTGACTCCACTAGTAGTTAATTCAGAATTTATGCGGTCATGTTACCGCCAAAAAACAATAAATCAACATTCATGGATAGGTTTCACTTTGAAACACAAAAGCCTAAAAATATGTTTCATTTTGAATCAAATAAGCGGATTTAAATGTGATATATGCGCTAACTCACTATTCAAGATTAAAAGTAATAACTAATAATGGAGAAGTGTGACCGCTATCAAAGTTAGCTAAATCCAGAGCTATGACCTTACACATTTTGCGCACTCCATTACTGTTACTCTCAGGGTAATAATTAGAAACAGCCCATGCACACAAACCTTTAAATACTCTCGCAGTGAGATGGTCGTCACTGGATCGACAATGGCTGTTGTAAATCCAATACAACAGCCAAATTGTAGCGTAATAATAAGGTATTAACCTCAGTTTAAAGGCCTTACCTGAACCCCTAGAATGAGAGAAGAGTCTTACATTATCGACACGCCAACATGCTCATACAGTGGCCACGATATGCATGGGAGGGTGAGCTGGTAAGCGAACAAGTTAAGATCATTTAAGAAAAAATCAGCGTTTTTAAGCATACTGATAATAAGGGTAAACTATAAAGTTATAATTTAAAAATTATGCTCTAAACTCCATTTACGTAAAATTTTATTCTCGACTTTCGGTTCAATTTGCATGATCGCTTTGTCTAATATCTTACGTAACATAGCTTGGTCTTTACGCACACCGAAGCGATAGCGATTGACGTATTTAGTACGCCCCGATACAGTTAAATTCTTAAGACCAAGTTTAGCGATTTTATAACGTAGTACAAACAAAGATTCGATAGTGGCGACGACCTCACCATTAGCAGTTTTCTGTAAGGCATCGTCGGTACTGTCGACACGACTAACAATGACTCTTGGGTAGTTGGTACGCAGATATTCTTCATACACATAACCTTCAACTACAGCCACAGTTTTACCGCGCAGTGATTTTAAATTACGGATACCATAGACATTTTTCAAGGTCGCTAATGCTGCCTCAGCTTCAACATAAGGCGCAGTAAAGATCAGCCATTGCGAACGCCTTGGCGTTTGGTTGAGAAACGACAGTACATCACAACCACCACTACGCGTGACATCTAAGCTTTGCTGCCAAGTTTTGGTTTCTCGTACTTCAAATTCAACATCTAACATTTGAGAATAAACAGCTACATAATCAGCAGCAATACCAATGTAACCAAGTTTAGGATCCCACGCTTCGTATGGCATCCAATTAGGGTCGATACAGAGTTTTATCGGCGCGCGACTAGTAAGATAATTACGCTCTTCAGCGGTGAGGCGTATTTTATCGATCCCGGCATGGGCAGATAGACTAATACTGGCTAAACTTAGTGAACATAATAGCGTGATAATACAGCTTGTTTTTGTCATCGTGTTGCTTCCCTCATATTGCGTTTATCCAGTATAAGTTAAGACTATAAATCCCGAGCTATCTAGTAAAAACCATAATTATTCATCTGTAATACTAATAACCCCTACTGACAAAACAATATAGACAGATAATCAGGCTAAAAATAAATGTCTTTAAATCAGTGATAGAATTATAATTGCAGTATAATTTCACTCGATGATATGCCATGAAATATTTATTACTACTGCCGATACTCTTAAGTGGGTGTAGTACATACCCGCTACAGACAAACTTAGATAAAGACAATTTCACCGATTACTTTGCTATTTCTGATGTCGAGTATTACACCACCAGTTCACTGCAAAATAACCGTGTTGAACAATTAGGTTTAGTCGAAGGCGAAAGCTGCCAAACTGCTGACAACCTGCCTCCAGCAGAAGAACAACAAGCGAAAATAGCCGCAAAACGTCAAGCCGCAGCCCTCAATGCTAATGGTATTATTATCCGTTCATGTATCGCACCACCCGCTTCAAAAGCCTGCTTAAGTAGTTATGTCTGTTATGCCGATGCGATCAAGGTAACGCCTTTAACAAGCAGCAGTGACGATAGCCAATAATGAAACTAGAACTAAATACTGTTGGGATAATCCATACCCCGTATAAAGAAAAGTTTGCCGTGCCACGTCAACCAGGTTTGGTCTCCGCAGCTAAAGCACAGCTGATTTTAAGCCCGCCGTATGATGAAGCGGATGCATTACGTGGCATTGAACAATTTAGTCATGTATGGCTGATATTTGCGTTTCATGAAACCATGGATAAAGGTTGGAACCCGACGGTGCGTCCACCACGTTTAGGTGGTAACGAACGTTTAGGGGTATTTGCGACCCGTTCTACATTTCGCCCCAATCCATTAGGTTTATCGGTAGCGAAACTCGATGGCATCACCATTAAGAATAATCAGTGTATTTTAAATTTATCCGGCATTGATTTGGTCGATGGCACGCCGATTTTAGATATCAAGCCCTATGTTCCTTATGCCGACAGCTTAGCGGATGCACAAGCGGGTTATGCGGCTGACGCTCCAATTGCAGATATGCCGGTATTATTTGCCGATGAAGCGGTAACCCAAATTACTGCGCAGCATAAAAAACACCCAGAATTACGAGACTTTATTGCACAGGTATTAGCGCAAGATCCACGCCCTGCTTATAAAAAGAATAAAACCACACGTCAAGAGTATGGGGTTAAGTTGTACGATTTTAACGTACGCTGGGTAGTAGAAAGCGATATCACGACTGTCGTATCTGTCATTAAAGATGGTAATCCACCAACACTCGTGTCGGCACAAGAGCAGCAGGCTGATTAGCGAAGAGTGTGACAGGAATACTAAAAAGCCGATTAACTGTGATAGCAGTTAATCGGCTTTTTCATTGCAATACCATGTTTAAAAAATGTTTTCAAAACACTGTGATTTAAACGTCAATGCTTATAAGAAGAACAAACGCCATAACCAGTTAGAATCTAAATCGTCTTTACAGGTGCGATACTGACCCGCATATTTCAACGAACGTTGATCCACTTTTTTCGCGACTTTCTTCAACCAAGGTTTTTGATTATAGGTTTTACGCTGATAACCACCCCAACCTTCGTGATAATTCAAGTATTGTTTTTCAGCATCCCACTTAGATACACCATTGATTTTTTGAGACTTATTAATAAACCAGCCCATAAAATCCATGGCATCATGAAAATCAGAACGACTTGACCAGCTATTCCCCGTTTCCTTAACGTAGTCACCCCAAGTTACAGTTTTCGCTTGCGCATAACCATAAGCAGTACTGGCACGCCCCGTTGGGATAATCCACCAATACTGCATCGGCGGCTGGGCATTATGCTTAAATGAGCTTTCTTGATACATCATCGCCATTGGCACATGCACCGGTACCCCCCATTTTTCATTACTGTCCATGGCCGCTTCATACCAGTCATACTTTTCAATAAAAATATCACAAATATTTTCCGGATTACGAGGTTGTGAAGAACAACCAAACAATACGCTGCTGACAACTATAAGTGCAGCTAATCTCAGTATTTTATTCATTTTAAATAGCACAAATCCAATTTTGGCAGCCAGTATATGACCTCCGAGAAACGAATAAAAGGACAGCAGTCAAAAATAAATAAAACTAATCATTAAGTTTTGCTGTTTACTCTGGTCTCGCCCTGTTAAAATCGCTCTCTTATATCGATTTTATTAGTAAATAAAGGAACGTTATGCGTAGCAGCAATTACTTGCTTTCAACTTTGAAAGAAACTCCAAATGACGCTGAAGTAATTAGCCACCAGCTAATGCTTCGTGCAGGTATGGTTCGTCGTCTTGCATCAGGTCTATACACTTGGTTACCGACAGGCTTACGAGTTTTACGCAAAGTAGAAAACATCGTACGTGAAGAGATGGACAAAGCAGGTGCTGTTGAAACCCTAATGCCGATGGTTCAACCTGCAGACTTATGGCAAGAAACAGGTCGTATCGATAAATTTGGTCCAGAGTTGTTACGCATTAATGATCGCCACAACCGTCCTTTTGTTTTAGGGCCTACGCACGAAGAAGTGATCACTGATTTAGCACGTAAAGAAATCAACAGTTACAAGCAACTGCCATTGACGCTTTACCAAATCCAAACTAAATTCCGTGATGAAGTTCGCCCTCGTTTCGGTGTGATGCGTTCGCGTGAATTCCTGATGAAAGATGCTTATTCTTTCCATTTATCAGATGAATGTCTAAACGAAACGTACAACAAAATGCACACAGCATATTGCAATATCTTTGAACGCATTGGCCTAGAATACCGTCCGGTACTAGCTGATACTGGTTCAATTGGTGGTGCTGTATCTCACGAATTCCACGTACTTGCAGAAAGCGGCGAAGACGATATCGTCTTCTCTGACGGCAGCGATTATGCAGCAAACATTGAAAAAGCAGAAGCGCTAGCACCTGCTGGCGACCGTCCTGCTGCAACTCAAGAGCTAACTGTTGTTGATACGCCAGATGCACACAGCATCGAAGACGTATGTAAATTCTTAAGTGTTGATGCAACACAAACAGTGAAAACACTGCTTGTAGCAGCTGAAGCTGAAGAAGGCCAACCACAAGGCGTTATCGCACTGGTACTACGCGGCGATCACGAGCTAAACGAAGTTAAAGCAGAAAAAATTGCTGGCGTTGCAGCTCCATTAACATTTGCTAACGATGAACAAATCCAAGCTGCTGCAAACTGTGATGCTGGCTCTATCGGTCCTAAAGGTCTGAATTGCCCTGTTGTTGTGGATCGCTCAGCTGCACATTTAGCAGATTTTGTTTGTGGTGCTAACGTTAATGGTCAGCACATCACTGGCGCTAACTGGGATCGCGACATTAGCGATTACACAGTTGCAGATATCCGTAACGTTGTTGAAGGTGAAGCTAGCCCATGTGGTAACGGTACACTTTCTATTAAACGTGGTATCGAAGTTGGTCATATCTTCCAACTTGGTACACAATACGCAGAATCAATGGGTGCTGGCGTACTGAACATGCAAGGTAAACAGCAAACCATGACAATGGGTTGTTATGGTGTTGGTGTTTCTCGTATCGTTGCAGCAGCAATCGAGCAGAACCACGATGAAAACGGTATTATTTGGAACGAGTCAATCGCACCATACAAAGTATCTATCATCCCAATGAACATGCACAAATCAGCAGAAGTAAAAGAAGCAGCAGAAAAAATCTATGCTGACCTTCAAGCTGCTGGTATCGAAGTATTGTTCGATGATCGTAAAGAGCGTCCAGGTGTAATGTTTGCAGATTCTGAACTTATCGGTATCCCACACAACATCATCATTGGTGATCGTAGTCTGAAGAATGGTCTAGTTGACCACAAACTACGTACAACTGGTGATAAGACTGAAATCGCACTTACTGATATCGTAGCGCACGTTAAAAGCCTACTAGCATAAGCTAATAGACAATTAACTAACTTCGGTTAAATAAAAAATCAAAGCCAAGCATCTGCTTGGCTTTTTCGTCTCTGGGGTTTGTTAGTTAGAAATATTTCGACCTAATAATAAAGATAGTGTGTTTAATGTCGATAAAGCATTCAGTCTTACGGTGAGTATGAATAGAATAGTAAAGGTGGTGTTATTCACTGGATCCACAAAGATCCCCGCAATAATCATCAACACGGTTGATTGAAACACCGAGGACAGGTTTATAATTGATTAATCATCAATACTTCAAATATCCTCCCACTCCACAGTATTAATTTGGCGAAGCCGCTACTCTTTAACAATAATTAAGAGATAGCACGGCTATCGGTGATTAAACAGGGCTTTATCGATAAATTTGGGGGTTTATGACTAGGACTAAACAAGGATTGTTATTAACTGGCGGCGGCGCAAGGGCGGCGTATCAAGTCGGTGCTTTAAAAGCCATTGCGGAATTTTATCCGCGTAATCATGGTAGCCCATTCAAAGTTATTACCGGCACATCCGCTGGTGCAATCAACAGTTGCGCGATAGCGTGCTACGCCAGTTGCTTTCGTTTAGGGGTAAAAAAACTCGAATATATCTGGAATAACTTCCATGCCAACCAAGTATTTCAATGCAGTTTTAATGACATATCCCGACACTTACTACTGACGTTTTTATCCAAATTCCAATCACCACATATTGCCCGCCAACCAGTATCGCTGTTTAACAACAAACCCTTACATCAACTGCTTGATCGTTATTTGGATATGCGCCGTATCGATATTAATATTCACCGCCAGCACTTAGATGCCATTTCGATCACGGCGTCGGATTATAACAACGGCGACTCCATCAGCTTCTTCCAAGGTAATCAGCAGCAGCAAGAATGGCAACGAGCCCGTCGTAGTGGTTTGCGCACACGATTAAATACCAGCCACCTGTTAGCCTCGTCCGCTATTCCATTGGTTTTTCCTTGCACCCAGATAGGCCGTGATTTTTACGGTGACGGGTCAGTGCACCAGTTATCACCACTGAGCCCAGCAATCCACCTTGGCGCAGAGAAGTTACTGGTGATCGGCGCAGAACAGCCTCCACAGCAACTCAAGTTTGGGGAAGTACGTCAAACCCCATCCGGTGCCGATATTGCAGGGCATCTGCTTGATACTATCTTTACCGATACCTTAAACTCGGACATCGAACGATTAACCCGTATTAATGATACTCTCTCGTTAACGCCAGAATCACAGCAAGCATCACTACAATCATCGTTAAAAATGAAACAAATTGGTTTATTCCGCTTAGCCAATGAGCATGATATTAACGCCATTGCCGATAAATACTTTCACGATCTCCCTATTACCATACGCACGCTACTCCGCACCATAGGGGCAAATCAGCACAGCCATTCATCCATCACTTCTTACCTGATGTTTGAACAAAACTATACCCGTGAGTTAATTAATTTAGGCTATCAAGACGTATTAAAACAAGAGCAACAATTAAGAGCATTTTTAAATATATAAGCTAACCAGCCCAACCGCCTAACAAGCAATGTTCCGCCCGTTTGATATAACGCGAAGGCCCGCAGAGCAGAATCACATCACCAGTTTCAAAAATAAAGTCCTGATGCACTTGAGTTAACTCAACCCCTTGGCGACGTACTGCACGGTAACTGACTTCTTTTAATTTTATCTCTGCGACAGTTTTACCAATGGCAAAAGCACCAAATTCAAGGCGGATTGCGTGTAGCCGCTCCAATACTTCGCTTTCTTCAAAAGACACATTACTTTCACCACCAAAATAAAAACCATGCAAATGGTTATAGTGGCCTTGGCGTTCGTGTTGCAAACGCTTTAAAATACGCTTGATTGGCACACCAGAAATCGCCAGCACATGCGATACCATCATTAAACTACCCTCTAATGATTCAGGCACTACATCCGTCGCTCCGGCATTATGTAAACGCTGCATATTCGAATCATCGGTGGTACGCACCAATACCTTAGCGTCGGTTAAGGGTTTAACGATCTTTAATAACTCGATAGCTTTTTCAGTATCTTTAAAGGTAATAATAATCGACTTGGCTTTTTCAACTCCCAGCATCATTTGAATTTCACGGCGACTGGCATCACCAAACTCAATTTTCTCCCCCCCATTGATGGCTTCTTGTACCCGAACTGGATCACGGTCAATCACCGTATAAGGAATGCCTTCAATCTTTAAGAAACGGGCGATAGTTTGGCCACCGCGCCCATAACCACAGACGATCACATGATCAATATACTGCCCAGGAAGTGGTGGTGAAAGTCCGCTTTTCGGCTTTGATTTTGACTGAAATAATAATCGTCTAACAATCTCCTGATGACAATCAATTAACCAAGGAGTCATCGCCATACTCACGACACCAACGCCCACAAGGGTCGAGATTAACGGTAGCGGCAATAACTCTAACTTACCCGCTAATGCTAATAGTACAAAACCAAATTCCCCCATTTGTGCTAATACCAATCCGGTACTGAGAGCATTACGGTTGCTTTCGCCCAATAATTTGGCTAACACAAACACCGAAACGATCTTAGTTAACATCATCACTGCTAGTACAATGAGCAAACGAGGCCAATCTGCCAGCAAGCTCGGTAAGTTAAGCAACATACCGATAGTAATAAAGAATAAGCCCATTAATACATCACGAAAGGGACGAATATCAGCTTCAAGCTGGTGTCGATAGGGTCCCTCACCTAACATCATTCCGGCCAAAAATGCCCCCAAGGCCATCGATAAACCTAACCAATGAGTGACCAACCCGGCAATTAACGCCACTAATAAGGTCGACATCACAAATAACTCATCCGAGCGGGTTAAGGCTATTTCTTTAAATAGCGTCGGCAAGATCCAACGCCCAACCGAAAGGATCAAAAACACCGCGAGTAAACCTTTCACCAATGCCCAACCCATTTGCTCGGCAATCAATATGACGTCACCACTTTGCTGCGCCAACAAAGGGATCATAATAAGGAAAGGTACAACAGCGATATCTTGGAATAACAGCACACTGATCGATAGCTTCGAGATGCGGGTATTGAGTAATTTCGATTCTGCCAACTGCTTGATCACAATCGCTGTCGATGACATTAACATTGCTGAGGCCACTACAAACGCTTGCGACCAATACAGCAAAGCGAATAAGCCAAACGAGGTAAAGAGCAAACCGACAGTCATAACCTGCCCACCGCCAAGTCCTAATACTAGGTGTCGCATCGATAATAAACGCGGTAGAGAAAACTCTAAGCCAAGGGAAAACATCAGAAAAACCACACCTAACTCGGCAAACAACTCAATATCTGCTTGTTCGACAATTAATTGAAAACCATAAGGTCCGGCAATGATACCTGTAGCAAGATAGCCTAGGATCGGGGGCAGATGAATACGCTGAAATAACGCTACGAGCGCAACCGCGATAGAAAGTAATAGGATGATATCAATAAACAAATTATTACCTCCTAAGCAGTTAAATAAACGTTATCAATAAAGTAACCAACACCAATAAAAAACAATGCCATTAAATAATATGTACTAGGTCGTGATTTAACAAGTTCAGCCAAGGATCAATAAAAAGATCACCATGAATTTAACGGTGATTTATTTATATAATGGTACGCAATATGCATGATTTATCACTATAGTAAATAATGTGATTTTTTTGACAGAGGTAGCAATGGATAACCTAAGCATCATCAATCCCCATAAAATACATACCAATTATGGGTTTACTGCGCCAAAGCGGCAGCAGAAACTGACGCCAACACAAACCATTGCGACCTTGAAAAAGTTACAGACTAGTTTAGATGTCGATTCTTTGTTATCTAACTTTGCCGCAATAGCGGCACAACATGTCCGCTTTAGCGGCTTAAGCTTTACTGACGCGACGAACAATATTCAATTAAAGACTGATTGCACGGCTGTTTTTCAACAAAACTACCACTTGACGGCAATGGGCAAAGATCTTGGGTCGTTGTTATATAGTTCGGTAAAACCATTAAAGATTAATGAACTAAGTTTATTAAAAGAGTTACATCAACTACTCGAAACGAATCTCATGCACGCCTTGATGTTACAAGAAATGCAAATTCGTATCATGAAAGATCATTTAACCGGCTTAGATAATCGCGCCAGTTTTGACGAGAACATTCTACGTTCTTACAGCCTGTGCCAGCGTCATAAATCCAATATGGCCTTACTGGTTACTGACTTAGATAACTTCAAACGTGTCAATGATACTTATGGCCATCAGTTTGGTGATCGCATCTTGAAACATTATGCGTATGTATTACAACGTAGTATTCGTAATAGTGATATGGCGTTTCGACTAGGCGGTGATGAGTTTGCCATTATCTTGCAACCAGCATCATCGCAATCAACAAATTTAGTTATCGAACGAATTTATAGCGAGATTAAAAGTGACTCATTACTGAGCGAATTTCATATTACCTCAGCAATTGGCTCTGCAATGTGGCGAGCAGGGGAAACGATTGAGAGTTTATTCAAACTTGCTGATGAAGATCTGTATAACAGTAAAGTTAATATCAAATAATAAAGCTCATCAAATCAAATTTGATGAGCTTTATTGAGTATAGAACAGCTTAGCCTCACATTACCTGTTATTTACACATCTATTTGCGTAACAACCTTAATGCATTTGCAGTTACCAAAGCTGTCGCACCTGAATCAGCCAAAATAGCCACCCAGAGTCCAGTAAAACCTAATAAGGTAGTCACCAAAAATACCGCTTTAAGTCCAACCGCCAAGGTAATATTCTGCTTAATATTAGTTAATGTCGCCTGACCTAGTGCCACCATTTGTGGTAATTCAACTAAGCGGTTATGCATCAATGCTACATCCGCCGCTTCTAACGCGACATCAGTGCCACCGCCCATCGCAATACCTAAATTTGCACTTTTCATTGCAGGCGCATCATTAATACCATCGCCCACCATCGCCGTATCTTTGCCTTGGCTAAGTTCGCCAACAATACGGGATTTGTCTTCAGGTCGTAATTCAGCGCGGTATTCCATGCCGAATGAATCAGCAATCACTTTCGCGGTACGACGGTTATCACCAGTTAACATCACCGTATTGATCCCGAGTTTTTGCAACTCTTCAATGGCTTGGCGAGCATCGTCACGAATACTGTCAGCCAATGCAACCAAGCCTATCACTTGATCATCTTGCAGTACGACCACAGTGGTATTACCGCCATTTTCAAGTTCTTCGATAGCTATTTTTACATGGGCTAACTCTGCAAGTTGCGTTGTCATGTGATGCGGTGCAAGCAGTTTAATTAACTGTGTTGATTCACCGATTTTTACTTCACCTTGCACACCTAAGCCTGCCAGTGTTTGGTCATTGCTAACCGTTAATAGAGCCACTGACTTACGTTCAGCATGAGCTAAAATGGCCGTTGCTAATGGATGATTTGAGGTTTGCTCAATACTGGCAGCAAGTTGTAGTACTTTGTCTTCATCATCAATAAAACTAACAACACTCGTTACTGCAGGTACACCTTGGGTTAAGGTACCAGTTTTATCAAAAGCAATTTGTTGGATACGACCAATTTGCTCTAGTGCCGCCCCACCCTTAACTAATACACCACGTTTACTGGCTGCTGATAATGCCGATGTTACCGCTGCTGGTGTTGAAATCACTAACGCACAAGGGCAAGCAATAAGTAGCAAAGTTAAGCCTTTATAAATCCACTCAGTCCAATCACTGGCAAATAATAACGGTGGCACAATCACCACAGCCAAAGCTAATAACATCATTGCTGGTGTGTACCATCGGCTGAATCCATCCAGAAAACGTTCGATTGGCGCTTTATTTTCCTCAGCTTCTTCAATTAAATGTAGGATACGGTCAATGGCATTATTACCCGACTCTGATACCACCCGTAATTGCGCAAGACGGTTCACAGCCAGACTACCCGCCATGACGATATCTTCGGCTTGGTGTTCAACAGGAACGGATTCCCCCGTTAATGCACTTTCGTCAAAACTAATACCAGATGCTAATAGCGCGCCATCAGCAGGTAAACGGTCACCGGGTTTTATTTCAATAATATCACCAGGCTGCAAATCACTCGCTGCAACAACTACACGCTTGTTTCCAACGATTGTTGTTGCTTCTTCAGGCACTAATGACATTAACGATTTAACGCCTTTACGCGCCTTACCTGCAGCATAAGATTCAAGTTTTTCACCGATCATGAATAGCACTAAGACCATCGCCGACTCTGCGGTTTCACCTAAGATAAGCGCACCAACCGTGGCGACAGACATCAGCGTTTCGATAGCAAACGGGGTGCCTGAACGGGCTAGTTTAATCGAGCGATTGATAACTGGTATCACACCAAAAATACTGGCGAAGGTAAATAACCACTGACTGGCTTCACCGTTAAACAGTGTCAAAATAGCGGCAATAACGATAGCACTAACTAAGGTAATGGCATGCCAATGCTCGCGCAGGCTTTGTGATAATGAGTTATCGTCTTCAACGTTTTTCGACTTATTACCGACTTGTTGTAACTTGAATCCTACATTCACAACAGCGTCATTGACTTGTACTTTAATACTATCTACAGCAGTGCTGTTACTGCTCTTGTCGATATCAACAAGTAGTTTTTCGGTAGCGAATGCAACGCGGCATTGCTTGATTTGAGGTATTGCTTGAACGGCTTTTTCTACTTTACGGGCACAGCTTGGGCAGTCCATACCAGTCACTAACCAAGATAAACGGGCAGTTAAACTACTGGACTCGGGTTCCTCATCATCAACAATAATATCATTTGATTCTGTGTGTACGCAGCAAGAGTCGTTACTGCTAGCGCTATTACTTACTTGATGCTCATCGGTATGTTGATGTTCATGAACGTGGGTTTTACTGTGATCGTTACCACAACATCCTTGATTTGATTTTACCGCTGTTGCAGTTGTTTTAGATGCTGTTGTTTTAGATGCTGTTGTTTTAGATATAGTGCTGTCTTTACATGACATAAGTTTATCCTCGTAAATAGAATTAATGTTAGCAATATCAGTAACAGTTAATGCGTTCAAGCTAGTTAACTTACATATAAATATATATTCATATTAACTTTCATTCAAGTGTATTTACAAAAAAAAGCTAACTCAGTCGTTATCGTTAGCGAATGAATTAGCTTTAATCTAGTAAATCATGATATCGACGGCGTTAATCGCCCGATTTCTATGTCAGTAATTCCGACTGCAGTTGCGCTAAAAAATCACGCATATAAACACTGCGTCGCTGTGCTTCCGCCTTTGCCGCTTGTGTTTGCATGCTATCGCCCAACGTTAATAACTTAGTAAAGAAGTGATCTAAGGTATACAGACTGTCATCTGGGTCGCGCTCAACACACAAAGGATCAATACTGCTATATAATTGACGATTAAGCTTACCGCCTACCAAAATACAACGCGCTATACCTATCGCACCTAACGCATCCATACGATCGGCGTCTTGCAATATTTTAGCCTCTAATGTTTCAGGGGTAATATTGGCGCTAAAGCTGTGGGCAATAATAGCGTGATGAATAGCGCTGTGGTATTGCGACGGATAATCAATCTGCTGTAAGAATTCAACCGCGCGATCGGCGGCTAGCAATGACGCTTGTTTACGTTGCGGGTGATCTTTAGCAACGGCAACACAGTCATGTAACCACGCAGCAGGCTCTAAGATCGCGAGGTCTGCACCTTCGCTATTAGCAAGTTGCCTAGCAGTGGCAACGACACGTTCAATATGATCGATATCATGGGCGCGGTCATCACTACCCAATTGCGTTAAAAATTCAATAAACAGCTTTCGCATGGCACTCTCTTAAAATAGGCGCTTTAGAATAGATTCTTTAAAATAGTTAGTTTTGAATAGCTTCTTTAATATTTGATGCTCAACGATGATGACACTAATGCTCGTTAACATGGCAAGCAAGGTCGTGAACTACGTGGCGAATATGATGATCATCAAGTCGATACAGGATCTGTTTACCCTGACGCTCTGAACGCAAAATACGCGCTTCACGCAAATGACGCAGATGATGACTGGTTAATGATTGTGACATACCAGATACGGCTGACAACTCAGACACAGCAACAGGCCCAGCCATACAAGCAAGCACTAAGCGGATACGTCCTTCATCCCCTAACAAATGAAAGAGATGCGCGAGAGAAGCAATATGTTGATCATCTAATACAGGCAACTCGGCGCTACATTGTGGTTCTGGACAACATTGAGGTTCTAATTTTGGCATTCTGGTCCGCTAAGATAACAATGGATGAAAGGAAAGTGTAACACTTGAGGTCATAGGGGCAATAGCCGTAACGTTTTCGACGTAAAATAAGAGCAAGGCTTAGAGAGCAAAAATGCCAACCTCATATACGCAAATTGCACATACTCAGCTGGCACTTCTTTATCAGATCAACGGTACTGTAACATTGACCGTATCGTCACATTGACACTACCTAGGCAGCGTCAATATTGGTAACCTAACGTTTTAGATAAACGCTAATTTGGCAATAAATACTACTGCAAGTACATTCATACCTAGCGATACATCAGCAGAGCGACCTGTTGCATGCTTAATGATAGCGAATGATAAGAAGCCTAAGATGATACCATCAGCGATTGAGTACGTTAGCGGCATCATGATTGCAGTTATCGCAGCTGGAACGTAGTCTGTGAACTCATCCCAATTGACTTTGTTCAAGCTACCAACCATTAAGAAAGCAACATAGATTAACGCGCCTGCTGTTGCATAGCTTGGTACAATCTGAGCTATCGGAGCAAAGAACATCGCCGCTAAGAATAGTAAACCAACAACAACCGCGGTTAAACCAGTACGACCACCTTCAGCAATACCCGCATTACTTTCAACGTATGTCGTTACTGGTGGGCAACCAATCACTGCGCCAGCAACACTTGCAACACTATCCGCTGTTAATGCTTTATTTAGATTTTCAATTTTACCGTCTTTATTATACATGCCAGCTTTATCAGCCACACCAATCATAGTGCCAGCCGTATCAAACATGTTCACAAATAAGAATGCTAGGATAACACTCACCATAGATACGTCTAACGCACCCATAACGTCCATTTGCATGAATGTTTTTGATAAGCCAGTCGGTAGTGATATCGCTTGCTCAGGTAAGGTTACTAGACCCATCACTGCGCTGATTACTGTAACAGCGATAATACCAATAAGTACCGCACCGAATACTTTGCGTGTAGCTAAGATTGCAATGATAAGAAAGCTTAACGCACCTAAAATGACTTTAGGGTCGTGGAAGTTGCCTAACGTCACTAAAGTTGCAGGACTAGCAGTAATAATACCAGCTGCTTTTAAACCGATAATACCTAAGAACAGACCGACACCCGCTGTCATTGCATAACGTAAACTATGCGGGATACTGTCGATGATCCAACCACGTAATTTGGTCACACTCATAATGACGAATATGATACTTGAAATGAATACAGCACCTAATGCAACCTGCCAAGAATACTCCATACCTTTTACTACTGCGAAGGTGAAGAATGCATTCAATCCCATACCAGGTGCTAGACCTACAGGCCAGTTCGCATAAAGCCCCATGAAGATACAACCAATTGCAGCACTGAGTGCTGTGGCAACGAATACCGCTTGGTAGTCCATGCCCGCAATCGACATGATATCCGGGTTAACAAAGAGAATATAAGCCATGGTAACGAAAGTCGTTAAACCTGCCATTACTTCTGTTTTGATCGTGGTGTTATGTGCTTTTAGCTTAAACAACTTTTCCATCAAAGTGGCAAAAGCAGAAGTGTTTTTTAATTCAGAGGTAGACTGACTTGCGGTATTCATTAAGGTACTCACTTTTTATTTCGTTCACCTTACGCACTGTTATAACAGCGTTTGTCTGTACTTATTGCTCTTAATGCAACTGATAGATACAAACCAAGGTGACTGGCTGTTTAATAAATGGCTGTCGCTTAGCAGAAAAGTGGAAAGTTCTAAGCTGACAATTATTAAATGACCGGATTTAAAATATAGGTAATTATTACCTGCTATATTCACTTCGTGAACGGCGGGATTATCTGCTAATTCCCCCTAAATTGGAAGTTTTTTGTCTAAAAAGCACTTTTTTATTAGTAAAATAATAATCTAGGAATAGAAATTCACTCAAGTGCCTGAAAGTACTATTTTAGGGATAAAAAAATACCAGCCTTAGGCTGGTATTTTTAATAAAAATGATTATAAAATCACTTTTTAATGATGCTTAGTCACGAGCGTAGATAACATGACCGTCATCTTCTTCGTCCCAATCATCCCAATCATCATCGTCATCACTTTCTTCAATAACGGCGTGATTAGCAATTTGATCTTTATGGTATTCATCCCATAAGAAACCGATATCACCATCATCTTCAATCGGCATTTCGATCTTAGGACGCGGCATAGATTCGATTTGTTCCATCATCGCACGAACAAGATCTTTGGTACCAACGCCACTTGAAGCAGACATAGTATGAACTTCGCCTTCCCAATTAATCGCAGCAACAACCGCTTTAATTGTTTCTTCAGCTTCTTCATCTAATACAAGATCGGTTTTGTTAAATACTAACCAGCATGTTTTAGCTGCTAGCTTAGCACTGTATTTCTCTAGTTCGCTTACAATAACCTTTGCATTTTCAGCTGGATCACTCATGTTCTCAGGTAATAGATCAACAATGTGAACCATTAAACGACAACGTTCTAAGTGACGTAGGAAACGGATACCTAGACCAGCACCATCAGAAGCACCTTCAATAAGACCTGGAATATCGGCAACTACAAAGCTACGCTCTGGACTTGCACTTACTACACCTAGGTTAGGTACTAATGTTGTAAACGGATAGTTTGCAACTTTTGGTTTCGCTGCAGAGATCGCACGAATGAACGTAGACTTACCAGCATTTGGTAAACCTAATAAACCAACGTCAGCAAGTAGCATTAGTTCTAAACGTAAGTTACGAACTTCACCAGGTGTACCTAGCGTCTTTTGACGTGGAGCACGGTTTACACTACTTTTAAAACGTGTATTACCAAGGCCGTGGAAACCAGCTTTAGCAACCATTTTACGTTGTCCGTGCATAACGAGATCGGCAATCACTTCACCAGTATCATCATCTGCTACACGCGTACCAACAGGAACACGTAAAGTGATATCTTCACCACGCGCACCAGTTTGATCTTTAGGGCGACCATTCTCACCACGTTCCGCTTTATGGAAACGGACAAAACGAAAATCGACTAGCGTATTTAAGTTTTCATCTGCAATCATATATACATGACCGCCATCGCCACCGTCACCACCATCAGGGCCGCCACGAGCAACATATTTTTCACGGCGGAAGCTTACACAACCACTACCGCCATCACCGGCTTCAACTTTGATTCGGGTTTCATCTACAAATTTCATTTCGCTATCGCTCCTACAAATTAGGAATGCAGTTAGTTGCACGGATTAACTAATCGCGCACTGACTTCATTTTCACCAGACTGGTGAATTAATCAATCCGTGCAACTATCAACTTATTATCGAGTATCATGACTAACCAAGCTTAACCAGCGAGTATGGGTCAATAATCTCTCTCAATGTTTATTCTGTTATTATTTTTTATTACTAATATTTATTTTAGCAATAAAAAAAACCCGCTATAAAGCGGGTTTTTAAAATTCTTAGTTTGTACTGAAATTATTCAGCTACAATGCTAATGAACTTACGGTTTTGTGGTCCTTTAACTTCGAACTGCACTTTACCGCTAGCTTTAGCGAATAGAGTGTGGTCACGACCACAACCTACGTTTGTACCAGCGTGGAATTTAGTACCACGTTGACGAACTAGAATGTTACCCGCAAGAACTGATTCACCACCAAAACGCTTAACACCTAGGCGTTTGCTTTCTGAATCACGACCGTTGTTGGTACTACCACCAGCTTTTTTATGTGCCATCTTTTAGTACTCCTAATTAAGCGATTTTAGTAATCTTAACTTCTGTAAACCATTGACGGTGACCCATCTGTTTACGAGAGTGCTTACGACGACGGAAATACATGATTTTAATCTTGTCCGCACGACCATGAGATACCACTTCAGCAGTGATTTTTTTACCTTCAAGGTAAGGTGCGCCAACTTCGATATTCTCGCCGTTAGCTACCATTAATACTTCGTTAAATTCGATGCTTGAACCAGCTTCAACGTCTAGAAGTTCTAGACGAAGAGTTTGACCTTCAGCAACGCGGTGTTGTTTGCCACCGCTAAGGAAAACAGCATACATGTTTTCTGACTCCGATTCGTGTCTAGCGTACCTTAGGTAGCGACACGTCATAATAATTTATAACAATGGCGCGAATTCTACTCAAAACTTTGCAGTTAGGCAAGCTGATTTTTAAAATAAATATAAATAAGCAGGAAAGTAGTAAATCACGGCCGCTTAATCCTTTCGGCAATTACAATTTAGTGTACAATTACGACATAAATTTGACGGGCATTTTATCTTATAGTGTACTATCAAGATAGGGCTAACGATGAATATAACGATCAATAGTCTTAAAAAAATCGTCATACAACTACAAAAGTAGCACGGAACTTATATACATGGATATAAAAGCCATTCAAGCGTTATCGAAACAAGATATGGACGCTGTCAATGAACTCATTTTAGCTCGACTGCAATCTGATGTTGCCCTCGTAAATCAAGTGGGTTATTACATTGTAAATGGTGGCGGTAAACGCATTCGTCCACTAATCGCAACATTAAGTGCCCGCGCTCTGGGTTATCAAGGCCAGCAACATGTGGATGTCGCTGCCATCATCGAGTTTATTCATACTTCAACATTATTACACGATGATGTGGTTGATGAGTCAGACATGCGCCGTGGTCGTGATACAGCAAATGCTACCTTTGGTAATGCCGCTAGCGTATTAGTCGGTGACTTCCTTTATTCACGTTCTTTCCAAATGATGGCAAAACTGCATAACAGTAAAATCATCGACATTTTATCAGATGCAACCAATGTGATTGCCGAAGGTGAAGTATTACAATTGATGAACTGTAATGATGCCGATACTGACGAAAAACGTTATATGGACGTTATCTATTATAAGACGGCCAAATTATTTGAAGCAGCAACACAACTCGCCGCGGTGATCTCTGAACAACCTGCAGACATCGAACAAGCGATGATTGATTATGGGGTGCATTTAGGCGCAGCATTCCAACTTATCGATGATGTGATGGATTACACTGCGGATGCCCAAGATATGGGTAAAAACGTCGGTGATGACCTTGCCGAAGGTAAACCAACACTGCCATTAATTCATGCCATGGCTCACGGCACTGAAGCAGAAGCTGTGATGGTACGAGAAGCAATCGAGAAAATGAATGGCATGGATAACCTTGATGCTATTCTGGCGATTCTTGAGCGTACTGGTTCGCTAAATTATTGCTTTGATAAAGCCCAACAAGAAGCAGATTTAGCCGTCGCAGCAATTGCGGTGCTGCCTGAGTCTGAATATAAGCAAGCGCTTATCTCATTGGCTTACATTGCAGCAAATAGAAGTAGCTAACAAGTCGTGCGATTAGCCCAGAAAAACTAACCGGCTTATCAAAATAATGACAATAAAAGCCGCATGCGTAATCATGCGGCTTTTCTATATCTTCCCCATCTAAATGACAGGTACAAAAAAGGCCGCATAAGCGACCTTTTATTTATCAGTTTAACCAAATAGACTTATACGTCGTATGGGTTAACTAATACCATTGTTTCGTTACGATCTGGGCCAGTTGATACGATATGAATTGGCACGCCCGTAATTTCTTCAATACGCTTGATGTAAGCGATTGCAGCTTCTGGAAGTTGTTCTAGAGTTGTCGCGCCGTATGTTACGTCGTTCCAACCTGACATTTCTTCGTAAACTGGTTCAACAAGTTCATAACCGTCAGCAGCCATAGGTGGCACGTCAAGAATTGAACCGTCTTGTTGCATGTAACCAGTACAGATTTTCAGCGTTTCTAAACCATCTAATACATCTAGTTTAGTTAGGCAGAAACCTGTGATGCTGTTTAACTGAATTGCACGTTTCATTGCAACTGCGTCAAACCAACCACAACGACGTTCACGTCCTGTAGTTGCGCCAAATTCATGGCCTTTCACACCTAGGTGATTACCGATCTCATCATCAAGTTCAGTTGGGAATGGACCAGAACCAACACGTGTAGTGTAAGCTTTAGTAATACCAAGAACATAATCGATGTGACATGGACCAAAACCACTACCAGTAGCAACGCCACCTGCAGTTGTATTTGATGATGTTACATACGGGTAAGTACCGTGATCGATATCTAGTAATGTACCTTGAGCACCTTCAAACATGATGTCATCACCGCGGCGACGTGCATCATCAAGAAGAGAAGTTACGTCTACGATCATGTCTAGTAAGATAGGTGCAACTTCGTGCATCTGTGCTAGAACATCTTCGTAGCTTACTTCAGGTTCATTATAGTAATGCTGTAGTTGGAAGTTATGGTATTCCATTACTTCTTTCAATTTAACAGCAAACTGTTCCATGTTGAATAGATCGCCAACACGTAAACCACGACGCGCTACTTTATCTTCGTAAGCTGGACCGATACCACGACCAGTTGTACCAATTGCTTTTTTACCACGTGCTTTTTCACGTGCAGCATCTAGTGATACATGATATGGCAGGATTAATGGACACGCTTCACTGATAAGCATACGCTCACGAGCTGGGATGCCTCGTTCTTCAAGCATTTTAACTTCAGTCATTAACGCATCAGGTGCCAATACTACACCATTACCAATGATACATTTAACGTTTGAACGTAAAATACCAGATGGAATTAAGTGAAGAACTGTTTTTTCACCATTGATTACTAAAGTGTGACCAGCATTGTGACCACCTTGGTAGCGCACAACATATTTAGCTCTATCAGTTAGTAGATCAACTACTTTACCTTTACCTTCGTCACCCCATTGAGTGCCGAGAATAACTACATTCTTTCCCATGATACCGTCGCGGTTGTTGGTTAAAAGAGGATTCTAGCAAAATTTAAATCAAAATGTTTAAAAAATTTGAGTTCTATCTCATTAAAATTGGAAAATATAACTTTACTTGTTGTTCTACTGTACAATTTTTTTACAGTATCAACAATAATACGATACCCGTTACCACTAGACAACCTGCATATTTACGTACCTTGTCAGCAGGTTGCTGGGTAATGACAGTTAACATTTGCTGCCATTGTTTAGGTACTAACATCGGCATTATGCCCTCAATGATAAATACAATCGCCAACGCTAACCACAATTCACTGCCCATAAAACCACCTTATTATAGTGCGATAAAGCACATCGAACAAAAAAATAGCATAAAAAATCCGTTCTCGAAGGAACGGATTTTAACTTAGTTTAATCAGCCCTCAGTTAGAGCATGTGATCTAACTATTTAGCGGCTACCACATTAATATTGGCACGCGGACGCATTGCAACTATCGATATGATGATAGCAAGAGCGGTCGGTAATGCCCAAGCTAAACCTTTATCAAATAGTGGCAAGAAATCAAAACCACTCATCGCAAAACCTGCAACTTTAAAGCCATCTAATACACCAAACATGAATGCAACGACCATCACTAGACGGAATGCAAACTGTGGATTAGGAAAACGCTCTTGCAATAAGATTAGCGCAACAATCGCAATCGCAATTGGGTATACCGCAAATAATACTGGCACAGAAATACTAATCAATTGTGATAAACCAACATTAGCAACAATCGCACATACGATGCAGTTAATGATAACTAATATTTTGTATGACCATTGTGGTTTTAATTCATGAAAGAATTCTGCAACCGCACTTGCGAGGCCTACAGCCGTCGTTAGACACGCAAGTGTTACCACTGCCGCTAAGATGTACTGACCAGGCATTCCGAATAACGCTTGCACATAAATAGCTAAGATCATGCCACCATTAACGTCAGCACCCGTCGCAATTAGTGATTGGCTTGTAGCGCCGAGGTAGAATAGTGAAATATAAACAAACGCCAGACCCGCTGCAGCGATAGAACCCGCCATAACTAAGTATCTAAATTGACCAGCTTTGTCTGTTACGCCTTTGCTTTTTAATACGTTGATGATCAACATGCCAAACATTAACGACGCAAAGGTATCCATGGTGTTGTAACCTTCAAGGAAGCCTTTGGTAAATGGATTTTCTATATATGCTTCACGTGCGGCACCAATCTCACCTTGTGGCATGACAAATACTGCAATCGCGAGTACCGTTAGCAATACAATTAATGCTGGCGTTAAGATTTTACCAATATTATCAATTAGCTTACCTTGGCTTAGCGCAAAATATGCAGTGATAATAAAGAAAGTAACAGAATATAAAGCCAGTGTTGTATCATTTGCAGCGTCTCCTAAGAAAGGTTTAATCCCCATTTCATAGGCAACAAGGCTGGTTCGAGGGGCTGCAAACGCAGGACCTATAATGATGTAAATCGCCACTGCAATTGCAGTTGCTGCCATCGCGGGTAAAAAGCGTGTCATGGTAATTAAACCACCGCCCGCTTTTGCAACGGCAATGATGGTGATAAGTGGCAAGCCAACAGCGGTAGCAAGGAAGCCAAACATAGCTGGCATAAAGGATTGCCCAGCAAGGTTACCCGCTAAAGGTGGAAAAATGATATTACCCGCGCCTAAAAAGAAGGCGAACGTCATAAAGCCGATGGCTAAAACATCAGCTGTTTTTAATTTTGTAGTCATTAATATACTCTCTGCTTAGATATTGTTGTGTGTTCATTTATTCACTTCTTCCATGAAGCAAGCGTGGAGGAATAGTCCTCCAGCCGGTGTAGCACAAAGTATTATAATTATATTTTTGTAAAGAATTTTGTATTAGCCACTCACCCACTAATGCTCGATACTAACAATCTGGTCATTAAGTGCAAGCGCAAATCTAATATCAGCAGAGTGAAATTACATTTTTAGATAAAAATCTTTAGTGATACGTTGGTAATCATTAGAGTAACGACCATCCGGGTCATGAATAGTAAGCGATTGTTTTTCTAACTTGGCAGTACCACGCTGAATACTCATTAGCATACGTTTGTAAGATTTTTTCGGGGTGGTTTTTATGTTTAAGCAGGTTATTTGCAAATTACCTAATTGTTGGCAATAAGTGGCAAGTTCACATCCTGCCTCATAAGGCAGTACCAATGCAATTTGACCATTAGGTGCTAACAGCCCTAGCGCGCAATTAACCAACTCTTGATGAGTTAAACAGCCAGTATGCCTTGCGGTCTGCCGTGCATCATCAGCAAATTCTTGGCCATGAACAAAATAAGGAGGGTTAGAAACGATCAGATCAAACATAGCAGGTTCTGCTTTACAGGTTTGGAAAAACGCCTGCAATGCAATATGTTTAACTGCGATTGAAGATGGCCATGGTGAATTATCAACATTCTGCTTAGCTTGTTGACATGCTGATGCATCAATATCAATCGCAATGGCCTGCATATTGCCTTGGCAACGTTGTGCTAACATCAAACTAATAAGACCAGAGCCGGTTCCAATATCCAGTACTGTTAACGGCGCTAACGATGTAGTGTTCACATTAGCCCAGCCACCAAGTAAAATACCGTCAGTGCCGACTTTCATCGCACAATCTGCATGTGAAACATGAAACTGTTTAAAACTAAAACCATTATTTTTATCGTTCACAGACTACTCTTCACTCTCTAACATAACGACACAATATCGCATCTTGTTATTACTCACCAGTGCGCGCCAGTACTTTAGAACGTGAGAATGGGATCATGTTATGCAAAGAAAAATCATTATCTACAATCCACTCGAGTTGTTCATTTAATGGTCGCCATGGATCATAATTGAAATAGAGGTACACACCATAGCCAACATCATGATCTTTCACTTTGGTTGCTTCAACACCCAATTGCAATAACGGGATCGGTGTATAATCTAAACCAGCCGTCAGCTTGTGGCTGTTATCAGTAGGGTCGTAATTATCATTGATTTGAACATTATCACCAACGAAGTACTCAAGTGAACTATGGAACTGCACCGTTGGTGTTATCGCCCCTTCTGCACGTATGTCCATACTGGTAACCAAATCATCGACTTCGTCAGTACCCGATAAGGGAAAATAAATGTTGGATGATAAATTAAAGATATAATCGGGATCATCGTATTTAGTACCAACAGATAATCGCTGACTTCCTGAGTTTAATTCCACATCCAAAAAGGCATTAACGCCGACACCAATTAGGCTGTCTTCCGGTAGAATACCAATACCATTAGTAATCAGAATATCTTCATTTTTGTAATCTATATTTGCTTGCCATACCAAATCTTCGGTAAAGACATTATCGAGTACATAATCCAATCCAGGATTATTTTCGAAAGAGCTACCGTGTCGGTCATAATCATCATAGTTACTGTGCAGTTTTAAACCAAAGCTGAGATTAGAATACAGCGGTGTTAAAAATTCAACAGGTTCAAATCCAGGCTCTTCAGGCTCTTCGACCGCAGGTTT
Source organism: Moritella sp. (assembly GCF_033791185.1). Lineage (GTDB taxonomy): Bacteria > Pseudomonadota > Gammaproteobacteria > Enterobacterales > Moritellaceae > Moritella. The sequence goes on from NZ_JASJHF010000124.1 coordinate 34,758, forward strand.
TGGTTTAAGCTGCTCCTCACCACCAAGATGACCACGCTGCTTACCCCAATAACCTTTATTGGAAATGTCTCCTTCATTCTCAGCGTAATACTTATCTTCAGCCGCATTAGCTGCAGGAGATAGGGACAATAATAGCGTAACACAAGACAATAATGCAGCAGGAAATAGACTACTTGAACTCATGAAGTAACATACCTTAATAATGAAATAACCGCGCTAAGATAACAAAAATATAGCCTGCAAGCTAATCAATATAACCAATAACTAAAATGACTAAAAGATCGGATGCTGCACTTTATTTTCCACTACTTTACAGTCATAACCAGACCAACTACGAGTCTCTTGGATTTAATCGATAATCGCGACTTTTTCAACACTTGAGTAGAAAACAAATATCCTCTCAGCCTCATATCTGCCATAATGGTTGATTAACGATCAAAAATTTGACGTATCATTGTTTAAATATAGCCAATGATAGCTTCATCTTCCTTTTTAACCTCTTGTTATACGGTAGTTTTATGGACTTCGAAAGTCTCGATCTAGACCCTGAATTAATTGCAGCACTTACTGATAATAATCTTGTTCAACCAACAATGATTCAACAACAAGTATTGCCAACTGCCATGGAAGGTAGAGATATCCTTGCATCTGCACCGACAGGTACAGGTAAAACGCTGGCTTTTTTACTACCAGCTTTTCAGCATCTGCTTGACTTTCCACGTCGTGAATTAGGCCCTGGACGCGTACTTATCTTGACGCCAACGCGTGAACTCGCAAGTCAGGTATTCCAACAAGCTAAAATGCTAGCGGCTTATACTGACCATAAAGTATCGATGATAACGGGTGGTGTTGATTATGCATTACACGCTGAAGTATTAAAAAACAGCCTTGATGTGGTCATCGCAACACCAGGTCGTTTATTAGAATATATTCGCCGTGAAGCATTTGAATGTGCTGCGGTTGAAGTACTCATTCTAGATGAAGCTGATCGTATGTTAGATATGGGCTTCTATGATGATGTGAAAAAAGTAACTGATGAAATGAGCCGTCGTCAACAAACAATGCTATTTTCTGCAACCCTAGAAGGTCGTGGTATTGAGCGTTTTGCTGAAGAGTTATTGAAAGAGCCTGCTGAATTCACCGCGAATCCTTCTCGCAAAGAAAAAGCGAAGATCCACCAATTCATGCACTATGTTGATAATCATGCACACAAACAAGCTTTGTTAGTGCATTGGTTACGTGACGAAAGCACAACGCGCTCTATCGTGTTTGTAAAAACGCGTGAACGTTTGGCTGAATTAGTAAGCTATTTACAGTCTCAAGGGATCCCGTGTGCTTATTTACGTGGTGAAATGGATCAAGCAAAACGTACGCGTTCACTGAATCAATTTAAAAACGATAAAGTAAAAGTACTGATTGCTACCGACGTCGCCGCTCGCGGTATTGATGTACAAGATGTAAGCCATGTATTTAACTTTGATTTACCACGTAGTGCTGAAATTTATGTACACCGTATTGGTCGTACTGCACGTGCGGGTAAGAAAGGTACTGCGATTTCATTGGTTGAAGCGCATGATCTACGTATCTTTGGTAAAATTGAACGCTACACTGAAGAAACGATTAAACGTCGTGTAATTCAAGAGTTGAAACCAAAGAATAAAATTGCAGTATCGAAAACTAAGAAAAAAGCCAAAGTAGCGGCAACAGGCAAGAATAAAGTGTCTGCGAAAGCGAAGCTTAAAGCAAAGAAACGCACTAAGAAAAATACCAAGAAAAAGTAATTAATCTTTCGACGATAATGACTTAAACTTGCAATAACTGATAAGGCGTTAAATTTATTTAGCGCCTTTTTTATACCTAAATTTTATTAAATCGCAGATATAGAAAAGGCGGCACAATGTGCCGCCCTAAAGTCTATATATCTCAATCCATGAAACGTGTAGCAACCCTGCTAAATCCTGACTCTATCTATTCCGTTAAATTTCCACTTCCCAATCCATCGGAGTGTCCTTTTGCCTTCCTAGCACAATAAATCCATCCTGATTTATTTCTGTGTTACATCCTGTAACGTAATCCTTTGGTCTTCGTCCTGAAGCTGTCCCTTGTATCGCATCCTGCAACGTAATCCTATGGTCTTCGTCCTGAAGATGTTCCCG
>NZ_JASJHF010000125.1:0-6979 GCF_033791185.1 Moritella sp.
ATTGTTTGATGCGGCGTGCAAATTAAAGCGTTCTGAAGCCGCCAAGGAATTATTCGGCAGAGAGTTTGTACAGCATTATGCCGCGACCCGAGAGTGGGAAGAACGTGAATTTAGAAAACACGTGACGGATTGGGAATTAGCGCGCTATTTTGAGATCATCTAGGGAGTACAATGATAATGAAGTTCAAAAGGCAACTACAACAAACACATTCACCCATTGATAATTCTGTTTACGTTGAGCGTTCTCTCGCCAGTAGTGACGACATTAATCATGCTTTGCAAAAGGCGGTAACAGCCCAAGCTAATTGGCATCACATAGACCTTAAAGAACGCGCTGCGATCTGCTATAAAATGGTGGATGAATTTGTTGCTAATGAAGATGAAATTGCTAATGAATTATGCTGGATGATGGGACGTCCGATTAAATATGCTCGGGGTGAAGTCGCGGGGGTAGCAGAGCGTGCTCGTTATATGATTGACGTCGCGAGTGATGCTTTAGCGAGTATTCAATTGCCTGATAAAATAGGCTTCCAGCGTCACATTAAGCGTTACATTAAACGTGAAGCATTAGGGACGGTATTTGTTGTTGCGCCGTGGAATTACCCTTATCTCACGGCGATTAATGCCATTATGCCTGCCATCATGGCGGGGAATAGCGTGGTATTAAAGCATTCCGCGCAGACGCCATTATGTGCTGAACAGTTATTTAATGCCTTTCAAAAAGCCGGGTTACCGGATGGCGTATTCCAATATTTGCATCTTAGTCATGCTGATACAGAAGCGGTGATCAAGGATAGTCGTATTGATTACGTGGCTTTCACTGGCTCTGTTGCTGGTGGCGCTATGGTTGAAAGAGCGGCTAGTGGACGTTTCATTGGTGTAGGTTTAGAGCTCGGGGGGAAAGATCCCGCTTATGTTCGTGCAGATGCCAATATTGATGATGCAGTAGCGACGTGCATTGATGGTGCATTCTTTAATTCTGGACAATCTTGCTGTGGTATCGAACGTATCTACGTAGATAGCCGCGTGTTTGACGAATTTTTGCGTAAATCTGTCGAGATCGTTAAAGGTTATCAGCTTGGCAGATCTGATGATGAGAACACTACGTTAGGGCCAGTTGTAAAAGCGTCAGCGGCTGATTTTGTGCGTTCGCAAGTACAAGACGCGATTTCTAAAGGCGCTATCGCGCATATCGATGCGGATGACTTTCCGTTGGATGAAGTCGGGACGCCTTATCTAGCGCCGCAACTATTAACTAATGTGAATCACCAAATGCGGGTGATGAGCGAAGAAAGTTTTGGTCCTGTGGTTGGCATCATGAAAGTCGATAATGATGACGAAGCAATCGCGTTAATGAATGATTCTGAGTTCGGCCTTACTGCATCGGTATTTACTCAAGATATCGATACCGCTATCGCTATTGGCGAGCAACTCGAAACCGGTACGTTCTTTGTTAATCGTTGTGACTACCTAGATCCTGCGTTGGCGTGGACGGGGGTTAAAAACTCTGGACGAGGCTGTACTTTATCGGCATTAGGGTATGAATCGCTGACTCGACCAAAATCATTCCACATTAAGCTTTCACAATAAGGCTTGCCAACGTTTCGCTGTTAAGGAGAAAACATGGAACTCAATCAATTTACTGCTAATTGGAATTACCCCACTGATATTCGCGCCGGTATTGGCCGCATTCAAGATTTACCTGCCGCTTGCCTAGAGTTGGGCATGGCATCGCCGCTATTAATTACCGACCCTGGTCTCGCTGACTTACCTATGGTGAAAACGGCTTTAACCAGCTGTAACCAAGCAGGTTTAAGATGTAGTATTTTTTCACAGATTAAAGGTAACCCAACAGGTGAAAATGTCACTGATGGAGTGGCGGCATACTGGCGTGGTGAGCATGATGGTGTCATTGCATTTGGTGGCGGTTCAGCACTTGATGCTGCTAAAGCAGTGGCTTTGATGGTAGGACAAGATCGGCCTATTTGGGATTTCGAAGATGTAGCTGATAACTGGTTAAACGTACGCACCGATGAGATGGCACCTGTTATCGCAGTACCAACAACATCGGGCACGGGGTCTGAAGTGGGGCGATCCTCGGTTATCACGGATAGTGACAATCACATTAAACGCATTATTTTTCACCCTAATATGTTGCCCGCTATCGTGATTCTAGATCCACAACTGAGCGCAGGATTACCTGCTAAGTTAACTGCTGCCACTGGTATGGATGCCTTATCCCACGCCTTAGAAGCGTATTGCGCTAATTACTACCACCCTATGGCTGAAGGCATTGCACTGGAATCTATTCGTCTAATTAAAGAGTATTTACCGCGTGCCGTTAAAGATGGCAATGATCTTGAAGCCAGAGCTCAGATGATGACAGCTTCAACGATGGGCTCAACCGCTTTCCAGCGCGGTCTTGGCGGCATCCATGCGCTTGCTCACCCTATTGGTGCGATTTACGATAGTCATCATGGTTTATTGAACGCTATCTTAATGCCTTATGTATTAAAGGCCAATCGCAGTGCTATTGAAGCTAAGCTAAGCCGTTTAAGCCGTTACTTAGAGTTGGAAGATGCTGGTTTTGACAGTTTCTTAAATTGGGTATTAAAACTACGCCAACAACTCGATATTCCATATGCTTTAAATGCGATTGGCATTGATGCTGACCGTGTATCTGAAATTGGTGTCATGGCGGAGCAAGATCCATGTGCAAGTGGTAATCCAATTGCATTTGATGCCCAGCAATATACCGCTATTTACTTATCTGCGGTATATGGCGATCTGTAAATACGGTACCAATAATAGTAATAGCGGAGGCAAGGTGATGAAACTCGGTATTCTACAATGTGACGATGTACGAAGTAGTTTGCAGCCTGGTTTTGGTAATTATGCCGCTATGTTTGAGGCGTTATTCCAGCAAGTAGATGAAGTATTAGATATTCGTTTTTATCTGGTGATTGATGGCCAGTTTCCACAACATATTGATGAATGTGACGCTTATATTTGCAGTGGCAGTAAATGGGGCGTTAATGATGACGACCTTTGGATCCGCCAACTGGAAGACTTTACTCGTGCACTTTACGCTGCAGAGAAAGGTTTGGTTGGTATTTGTTTTGGTCATCAGTTAATAGCTAAAGCACTGGGTGGGAAAGTAGAAAAAAGTTCCCGAGGCTGGGGAGTCGGTATTGCTCATTCTAATGTGCTAGCAGAGCAAAGTTGGATGCAGCCGAAGCAAGATAATATCGCGCTGGTGGTTTGCCATCAAGATCAAGTCTGTAAATTACCCCTTGGCGCACAGGTATTGCTGAGCAATGATTTCTGTCCTTATAGCATGTTTCAAGTTGATACTCATTTTCTTGGCCTTCAAGGGCACCCTGAATTTACTGCCCAATATTCTGCTGCACTGATGGAAGTACGTCGCGATAGGATCCCCGTCGATACTATTGATTCGGCTATGGACTCACTTGACTATCAAGCAGATGATAAGCTTACCACTCAGTGGATCTTGGCTTTTTTAAGGCAAACACTGATTAGTCGCGAGTAGCCTAAAATGATGTTGTTAATACGCATAGTAGCCCATGTATTAACCTTACTTTAAGGCAGTTTGATTAGTGGATATAACAATTATTCAGGTAATTATTGAAAAGTGCGAGATCAATGTTACTCCGTAAAAAACCGCCTTAAGGTCAAAAATACAATATTTTTCGATCAAAAAAACATTGATTAAACCCAATGACATTGACAAACAATATATTTATACAATTATGAGTACTAAATAAGTAATACTAAAGGTTAAGCAGTTCATGGAAAGAAATGCGATAAATAAGAATCATAGCTCCTCATCAAGCCAGATGTATGGTTCGTTGGATATTAGCTTACAGATGGGAAAACTGAATGCATTATTACGCCAACAGTTAACCCCAAGTAAGCAAGCGGAAGCTGACTCATCCAGTGCTGAGCAAATGACAGCTTTAAAATCAACACTTTCGGCTGCTGCGGTTACCGCTGTCGCCGAAATTTTGGATGATAAACCGTTAGCTAGAGATGTATTACACCAAAAATTATCTGAGTTGTATTTTCTTCAAAAACACTGCTACGAAAACGCCGAGATTGATAGTTCTTTGAGAAAAAGACAGTTCATCTGTCAGTCTGGTTTGATTATGTCGCCGGATCATTGTATCACTACTCAACTTGACGACCTTCGGGTTCGTGCTTATATCCGAGGCATTGATAAGGCATTACGTGCTAGTAAATCCACTGCCTCAGCACCGCTACGAATTATGTATCCTGCCTGTGGTCCCTTTGCACCGTTACTTATGCCACTCCTAGCCTATTATCAAGCGAACCAGCAGTATAGCGCTGAGCAGTTGCAGATCACCTTGGTTGATATACAAAAGGGCGCAGTACTTAGCCTGAAAGCCTTGGTTGAAGAAATGGGGATCGCGGATTATATCGAAGCAATTTATTGTATGGATGCTCTGGCGTATACCTGTAACGATAATAAATTTGATGTTGTGGTGCTTGAAGCAATGCAGCATGGTTTTAGCCGCGAGGCACATTTTGCTATAACTCGACATTTTGCTGAGCAGTTAACTGAGCATGGCTATTTTATCCCACAAAATGTTTCAGTGAGAGCCATGTTAACCAACGGGCAGCGGGAATATGTTGAACAATGGCCTGGCAGTACGCAATTATCTGAGTGTGACATGAGTGCTGAAATTATCGCGCAGCGCATCGACCTAGGCGAAATCCTCTCTTTAACTCCCCAAAATCTGTCTGCGCTGCCAGAGTTGATCCTTGATGAGAATAGCCGCTTGATCAAATGTGGCAAAGTAACCATACCGAACGAGGTCGTGAACCGTGACGATCTCTTACTGATCCTGTGCACTCGGGTGCAAGTATATGCCGAAGAGTGGCTTGGAGAATATGACTCAGGTATTACTCACCCCTTACCCGATACCCAGGTATGCATTAATTTTAAGCCGCATGATGCTAAACCCGGCGATCTGCTGGTTAAGAGTGGCGATAAGTTAAAATTTTATTATCGACTCAATGGGTTACCAGGATTCATGGCAACAAGCGTCGAATAACATGAGTATAATACGATGAATAATTCCCTGATGAGTGCTATAGATTCAAGAGGCGCAACACTTTCTGATATGGGTTCAGGTTATCTAGACTTAATAAATGAACCTCTCAAAGTTGCTCTTTTTGCATCGAGCAGTATTACAATACATGTAATAAATAAAATAGTTCAGGAACAACTATTAGTCGGCGTCATTATCGCCGAACGCCATGACCCAGATAATCAGCAGCTTGAGATACACCTACAACAAGCTGGCATTCCTTATATTCGCGATCAAACTGCAAATCCAGAATATGTACTTCAGCAGATCACACGCTGGGAAGCTAATGCCGGATTAATTTTCACTTACTCCCATAAACTTCCCGCTAGTATTTTAACGGCTTTTTCTGCTGGATTGTTCAATTTACACGCTTCCTCCTTACCACAATATCGAGGAATAATGCCCCTGTACTGGCAATTACGCAATAATGAAACGCAGGGCAGCCTGAGTATTATCAAAGTGGAACAAGAAATTGACAGTGGCGATATTCTGTTACAACGCACATTTCCACGTCACCCCTATGATACTTTAACCAGCTTTGCATTCACCATGGCCGAATTCTCGGCCGATTTTGTGGTGCAATTTTTCGTAAAGTTACAACAAGGAGAGTTAGTAGCAAAACCACAAAACGGTGAAATAAGCGATGCACCAATGCCGACTCAGCAAGACCTGATGATTAACTGGAATACCATGACGGGCAGAAACATCGTCGCATTGGCAAGTGCAGGGAACCCTCAATTTAACGGGGCAATGATCTCATGGCACCGCAGTTACATTGGTCTGCTCCAGGCAACTGTTGTTTCACACTCCAACTATGGCATGCCAGCAGGCTCAGTGCTTCATGTTGGTGAGCCTGAAGGTTTAATTATAGCAACTATCGATGGTGCGTTGCGCTTAGATATCCTATCCATCACTGAAGGCATATTTACCGGTATTACTTTTGCCGAGCGTTTTAAACTCGATGCAGGGGAGCAATTTTCCTCTGCGTTATTAACTTAAAATACCAAAAATAAGGAATTATCCATGGAATTTTTTTTGAGCGGTGTTGTTTTGATGGGAAATAATTTTACCCCGGTAGGATTTGTTAAGTGTAATGGCGCTATTTTAAGCATTAGCCAGCACCAGTCTCTGTTCTCTTTACTTAGTAATACCTTCGGTGGTGATGGCAGAACTACATTTGGCATACCAAACCTGGAAGGCAGGGTTCCGATGGGATTTGGCCGAGGCACTGGCTTACCCATGTATCTGAATGGTGATGTTGTCGGCAATACGATTAACTCTTTAGCTGAGCAACAAATGCCGACACATACTCACGCCGCTGCATTTCATCCATCAAGTGCACCTGGTGGCACAGCCTCTGTGTCCGTTTCTCTCGATGATGCCACATCGACAGTACCACTCAATGGCGGCTATTTGGCTAAGGTGGTTAAAGGGGGTGGTGCGGCAGATAAAGATGAAAAAATTTATCGCCCAGATGCTGGGACCAAAGGAACTGTGCTACTCGGTGGTGTTTCTGGTGATGGCACCGCCAGCGGCGGTACTGTTGAAGTAGGTAATACTGGTGGTGGCAGTCCATTTTCAATTATGCAACCCTCGATAGCGATGAATTATGTGATGTCTACCAACGGTATTTATCCATCACGCAGTTAATCATAACAACCTAGGGGCAGCTATATTGCCCCGAAAAGGATTATTGACATAATGCAACAAGTTCACTTTATTTCGGGATTACCCCGATCAGGCTCTACATTGCTGGCTGGTATTTTGAGGCAAAACCCTGCTTTTTATGCTTCTATGTCAAGCCCTGTTGCGCCTTTGATTAATAACTGTTTAGAGCAAATGGGGGC
>NZ_JASJHF010000126.1:0-11476 GCF_033791185.1 Moritella sp.
ACAAGTCAGACCTCTTTATCTATAAGGCTTTTTGATATTTTAACTTCAATATTAAATTAACAAATAATTATCAATAATCGAGCTGTAACACAATGTATAATATATTTAATATTATTTTCATTATCTTAAAGCTGCACTTAACACCTTGTCACTATTTACAAATCAAAAACAACAAACTAACATATACCCATATAGGAATATGAAAAAGTAGAGCTTAGAATCTAAGCACTCTATTTTATGGATTTACTGCATAGGGATTAGATAAAATGCAAGCACTAACGCTAGTTGATATGGGTTTTTTATACACAGAAACAGTTGCCAGTCCTAAACATGTAGCAGGATTACAGATTTTTACCATTCCAGACAATTACGAGGGAAACTTTACTCGCGATTTATTTGACTGTTTGATGTCCCAGGATGAGGTGAAGCAGCCATTTAATTTAAAACTAAAAAAACAGCTTACCGGACAGTTTTACTGGAAAAAAGATGATTACATTGATTTGTCTTACCATGTACGGTTTGCAATGCTACCGCAACCAGGTAATGAAAGTCAGCTGCTGCATTTTGTTGAACATCAGCATGAAACACTACTAGATAGAAACCGACCATTATGGGAAATGGTCTTGATTGATGGCTTAGAAGATAACAAGTTTGCTATTTATCTCAAGGCTCACCATGCTTTTACTGACGGTGCGAAAGCAAATCAACTACTCATGTCATATTTAAGCAATCAAACCGATGCGCCAATGACTGCGTTTTGGAATATTGAACGCGAGCAAAAAGAAAAAGAACTTGATAGCATGCTGACGTCAATTACCAAAACATCGAAGAAGTTATCAGGCCAAGTTAAATCAATCCCATCATTGGCGAAACTGACCACGAAATTACTTTTTCAAGCTGCAAATGTATATAAAGCAGATATGCCAACCCCGTTTATGGCACCGAAAACCCCCTTCTCAATTAGCCCTAAGCGTGCTCGCCGAGCAGCCATTTCAGCACTACCACTAACACGTGTCAAACGTATTGGTAAGATGACTGGCGCGACGATTAATGATGTGGTTGTCACTATCTGTGATATGGCTATTCACAACTACCTTGCAAATAAGAATTTCAATCTTAAAAAACCACTTGTTGCGCAAATGCCAATGAGCTTACGTGACGCTGGCGATACCGTAACCAACAACCAAGTAGCTATCAGTTTGGTTGAATTGGCTTACCGTGGAGAGTCACCACTCGAACGCTTAATGACCATTAAAGATTCGTGTATCAAACTAAAAAATGAAACTCGCCTACTGACAAAAGAAGCACTGACAAGCTATACAATGGCGAGCCAAGGCCTAGCAGTGGTAAGTGAATTATTCAACTTAGATACCGTATTACCGCCAATGGGTAACGTCCTAATCTCAAATGTGCCGGGGCCACGTGAACCTTTGTATATGATGGGCGCGAAGATGGATCAATGCTTCCCAATCTCAGTATTACCACCAGGGATGTCACTGAACATTACGTTATACAGCTATAACGGTTTAATTAATGTTGGCTTAGTTTCATGTCGTTCTGCACTACCCGATTTGTCCAACCTCGCTGAATATGTCAGTAATGCCTTTATTGAGCTTGAAAATGAAGTACTTGCAAGCGCGACAACATCAGTCACAGAACAAATTGCACGTTTGGTCCTGTCTAATGACAATTCAGGCATTAAACAAGAGAGCTTAGCTATTATTGAACAACTATTAGCTGATGCGCAAAAAGCTGAAGATGTTCAAGTAACAACTGCAAATACAGCGCCTGTTCAGCCTACTACAAATTCATCAGTGAGCGCTTCAAAAGTCGCTGAAAAAAAAACCAAAACTGTGCCAGCGTCAGCTTAGGGAAAAGTGATGAAAACACGTGACCGGATATTACAATGTAGTTTAGAAATGTTCAGCCAATACGGACATGTGAAAGTGTCAACGGTTGAGATTGCCAATGCACTAGAGATTAGCCCTGGTAATTTGTATTATCATTTTAATGGTAAGGACCAATTATTAACTGAACTGTTTTATGAGTATGAAGCGGCCATTAATAAACTGATGTCATTCTATGAAGATGATGTTCAAGCGTTTGAAGATTATTGGGCATATTTAAATGTGTATGTTGGTTTGATTCAGCAGTATTCATTCTTCTATCGTGATATGAAAGTAATCTTCGATGAAAATAAACTTTTAAAGCGTCGCTTTATGCGTTTGGTCAATAATCACCACAGCTTTTTCTTAAAGATGCTGACCGCGTTAAACGCAAGCAGTGAAATTAAGATGACAGAAGCGCAGCAAAGCTCAATGGCTGATACGATCTGTTTAATTGCGACCAACTCATTGGATACCCAATTGGCAGAAGAAGATTACGATCTTCAAGCAATCACTCAGCGTATTGTGTTACGTATTATCATGTTAGTTGAACCGTATTTTTCTAGCGAATCCAAAGAAAAATACTTACATGAAGTTGAGCAAAACCCGGTTGAAGCAACCAGTTTATTTAGCTAATCTTAATCGTTGTATTAAATAAGATGTTGAATAAGCTATTTTGATAAAAAAACCCTAGTAAGTATCCACTCACTAGGGTTTTGTTTTATCAGGTTACACCACGGCTGGCAATGCCACTAGGTTTGCAAAATAACTAGCGTGTTTCCATCCTGATCACAAACACCAAAATGGCCGGAATAACGAAAATAGTAAATATAGTTGAAACCGCCAACCCACCGAGAATAACACTACCGAGACCACGATAAAGCTCTGACCCTGGCCCCGGAAGCAGTACTAACGGCAACATGCCAAAAATACTGGTAGTAGCACTCATGTAGATAGGTCGCAGACGGCTGCGGGTCGATTCAAGCACAGCTTGCTGATAGTCCATTCCTCCAGTGTGAAAATTGTTTAGCGCTTGATGGACAATCAAGATGGCATTGTTAACCACCACGCCGACAAGAATAACGAAACCAAGCATGGTTAACACATCCATTGGTTGCGGTACAATGAAAATATTCAATAACTTGAGACCGATAAAACCACCAGCACTGGCCAGCGGTACAGTCAGCATAATAATCAGCGGGTAAATAAAATTGCTGAACAACGACGCCATGAGCAGGTACGCGATAAAAATAGCCAAGAGAAAATTCCACTGCAATACTTCACGAGTCTGCACTAATTTGTCAGCTGCACCGCTCATATTGACGAGCAAGCCATCGAGTAGGTTCATTCTGTTCAGCTCAGGAATTATCTGTTGCTCGATGATTTCCATCGCGGTTTGTAATGGCATTGACTTCGGCGGGGTGATTTGCAGCGTAACGGTTCTGTTCCCTTCTAGATGACGGATCAAGGCCATACCTGTGGTTTGCTGCAATTGCGCTAATGAAGACACCGGAACGACCTTACCTTGGGGGGTGGCTAAATTCGCCTGATAAAGATCCTCTGGAGTGACAAACTCACGGTCATCCGCTTTCATGATCAGATCTATCTTCTTTTTACCTTCTTGCTTGTAATCACCGATAACTCGACCATCCATAAGTACATCCAATGCAACACCCAAATCAAGAGTAGACATATCGTTAGCGCGCAAACGATCATGGTCTGGCAAAATCTGCACTTCAGGATAAGTGAGCTCAATCGACGGTATAGGTCGTATCTGGCTGCCCGCCAGCTGAGTATTAATCATATTAAACATAGTCGCTGACGCGCTGGCAATTCTGTTCAAATCATGGCCACTAATATTGAGTTTGATCGCTCGGCCTTCACCGAGTCCAGACTCAAACACTCCGGGTTGCAAACTCACTCCGTACATGCCAGGAATGCTGTAGATCAGCTCGGTAAAAAAAGGCAGCAGTTCACTGGCACGATCCCAGTGTTCACTGATCGCCCCTGAAATAACAAACCCCTCGGCACCGACGTAAAACATATTCTTGATCGCTGGTACATCATCAACATCAGCCCCGATGTGTGGAAGCGCCATATCAAAAAAACGCTCACCTATTTCAACTCGCTCCGCTGTCGATAAACCAGGTGGCGGTATCAATATATTTAGAACTAGATTACGATTTCCTTGTGGCAGATACTCCATTTTAGGCGTTAATAACCAAACAGATGTGATTGCCATTCCGGTAAGTAAACAGATAGTCGTAACCCGCGTTATCCAGTTACGTATCGCCAGCGTAACCAGCACCATGACTCCATTGGACAGGCGTTGACCTAAACTATCGAGCAACGAACGCTTGTTGACTATTACCTGCTTTTGACCGCGGAACAGCCGATAGGCAAACATCGGGATCACCGATATCGATACAAATAAACTTAACGAAACAGCAGCAACAACAGCGATAGCGATGTCACGAAATAGTTGTCCAGCCTCTTCTTCAATAAACACGACAGGTAAAAATACCGCAACAGTAGTTATGGTTGAAGCTAGCACAGCGCCCCAGACTTCTTTAGTGCCATACAAGGCGGCATCGAATGCTGTTTTCCCCATCTGCCGGTGACGCACAATATTCTCGATAACCACAATGGCATTATCCACGAGCATACCCACGGCAAAAGCGATCCCGGCGAGACTAACGACATTGAGGTTACGCCCCAACACATCAAGAAAGATAAAAGTACCAATAATACTGATTGGGATAGCCGTAGCAACAACAATGGTGGCACGAACACTGCGTAAAAATAGCAATAATACCCCCACGGCAAGTAGTCCACCAAACATGATGTTTTGTTGGATCTGATCAATAGCGCCATTAATGTAGAAACGCTGATCATAAACCCACTCGAGGTAGAGCCCTTCTGAAGCGAGGGTATTTTCATTCAACCATTGATAACGCGCTTCGACCAGATTTGTCATTTCTAGGATATTAGTGCCGGTTTCCGGACGAACACCAATGGCAATACCCGGTATCGCATTGTGCAACACCACGGAATTTTTCTTGGCGTAATCTTGACGGATCTCAGCTATATCACCGAGTAATATACGTTGCTGCCCAGTAGAGCGTAATACCACTGCCGCAATGTCTGCTGCCGATTTGAATTCTCCAGTCGTGCGAATGCGGAAATCACGCCGACCGACCCCCAGCGTACCAGCCGATACGTTGGTATTTTCACTCTGGATCACCTCGATCACACCTTTGATTGTCAGCCCGTAAGCGGCGAGTTTTTCGGTACTGATAATAACGTGCATCTGCTCTTCGGTACCACTACCAATAAATAACTCAGATACCCCTTTAACCCGTTCAATATGCTGACGAACTTCATTCTCAAAAAATGTTTTGTAGGTTTGGATCGGGCGTCGATTACCGTCCTTCGTTTTCAGGATCATCCAGATCACTGGAGAGGCCGTAGCACCAGAAGCATTCACTACAGGGTTATCGACTTCGGCAGGATAAGAGGCAACTTCGTTGATTTTATTGGTAACACGTAACAGCGCCTGTTCAACACTGGTGCCGACCTTAAAACGTAAGGTGACACTGCCTTGACCGTTGCGCGCTTCACTTTCCATCTCGATTAGGTCGGGTAAGCCTTTGAGAATACTTTCCTGCTCTTCAATAATCTCACGCTCAATCTCGTAAGGCGTTGCTCCACGCCAGCTGGTTTTTACCTGTATTTCGGGTTCTATCACTGTTGGACTGAGCTGATAAGGTAATTGCGTCAGGCTGAGGATGCCAAACATGAGTAACATGATAATACCAGCCAAAATGGTGACCGGTTTTAAAATTGAGAAGCGGATAATATCCATAAGCGATCTCTGTATGGCCAGCGCTTCGCTTAAAAACGAATCGCCTGACCGTCATGTATGCGTTCGTTACCTTTGGTAACCACGTGTTGAGAATCAGTAAGTTCTGACCCTTTTATAGCAACGAACATGCCTTGATAGCCGAGGGTTTGAACCGTAACCATTTTAGCTTTGCCATCAATGGCAAGAAAAATAACCTGCTTACCAAACTGATTAATAACCGCATCCCTCGGCACCAGTAAGCTGTTTATTTTAGAGCCACTGGGTAAACTAACGTTCGCTTGCATACCAGCAATTAAGCCCTTCGCTTGTTCAAGCTTTAGTTTGACAGTAAAACTCCGTGTCGCGACATCACCTTGCGGAAGAAAATAAACAAACAAACCGATATAATCTTGCCCAGCACTGCGAACCAAAATTTGACGCCCTGTATCTAAAAAGTCTAGCAGGTGTCGCTGTACATCGACTTCAACTTCTATCTGTTGATCATCAGCAATTACAGCAATTTGCCCTCCGGCAGCAACCCACTCTCCCTGTTCAGTCAGTTTTTCTTGAACCAAGCCGTTAAATGGTGCCTTAATCTGGGTTTTTTGTATTTGTAACTGCTGATAGTCAAGAATTGCCTTGAGCGCTATGACGCGTTTTTTCTGCGCCAGCACGCGATAATAATTTTCGTCATAGAGGGATTCGGAAACCGATTTATCGGCGAATAACGCTTTGATACGCTGTAAATCTTTATTCGCTCGCTCGAGTTGAAGCAGTGCCTGACGATAATTAGCACGAGTGCCTGCGAGCTTGGCTTCAAGTAGGTCTGAGCGCAGTTTTACCAAAGGCTGCCCTGCTTCGACTCTCTCGCCAGCGGTAAAGTAAATGGTGTCGACAATCCCCCCAACCTCAGCAGCGACCCGTGATACTCGCGCATAACGAATACTGCCGACTAATTCGACCATCGGCTCAGCTACCCCACGGGTAATTGGGCTGACTTCTACCAACATCGGTGGAGGCCCTGAATTTTGGGGTTCAGGCTCCTTATCAGATGCGGCGTAGAGTATGATTGGGCTGAGTAATACCAATAATAAAACGTAGAATGGTGACTTCAGTAAATACAATCGCATTGGTACTCCCCTGTCGAGTTAATCTATCCTGAAACCAGAACGAATATAACTCGACTACACCACTGTATTTTAGTTGAAAATGGAGGATTATCTAAAATAGCCGATGTTTTTTTAACTTTAACGCGTAACAGTTAACGTTTTAGCTAAGCGCAGCTCTCCATTGCCAGTTCAATCTGTTTAATGCTCCAAAGTGCATCCACTGCATTAATAGGTGAAACAGTTCGCGAGTGAATAGCATCTGCCATAGCGAGAAAATAATGCTGGTAACCACCGCGTTGATTTACTACGGTATCAATAGAGTCTGCACGGTTAATAAGTTATTATTTTTAGATGCTTAGCAAACTAATTCAACTGTTCGTGGGCTTGCTAATCCAGGGAACCTTGATCCAACAATCGAGTAACACCACAATCGACATGGCACCTAACCCACTAATAAGGAGTCCACCAGTCAGGGGAATTAAATAGCCAACAAAACCAACAAATTTAGCCAATGTCCAAAATAACACATCGCCCCACAACCCTAAGAATGCAACACAAATCAATACATGTTTTATCCAAGTAAAAATGCCCGCCATTGATATCAACATACCAAGAATAAACACCATCATACCAATAGAAAATAAGTGGGTATGAGTGGCTACAGCTAACTTACTCCAAGGCATGCCTTTTTTGGTCAACGTCTTCACTTCATCATAAGTTGTTAATGGTAATGAAGTCATCGCATCAGTCATGGTTGAACCTGCGCTATGACAATCAGTGCAATCTTCATCCATCATCGGTGCGATGTCAGTATCATATAATACTTGAGGCGATCCCGCTTCAACCCAATCCTTCACGACCTCAATATAATCATCATCAGAAACATAATCATACATAGAACCTTTCATGGCGCTCACGATGGCAACGCCAGCGTACTTTTGTTGCACAGTGACTAAACTCGGGATCTGGGCGAGCTTACCGGTAGTACTCAGTGAGATCGACATACCTGCATATAATATCCCGTATAAAACCGACAGGCATAGCGCTGAAATAGCTAATCGAGCGGCAGTGTTCAACGATTTAATATCCACATCAGCTCCTCCTTTCTAAGATTTACAGCGCCTGACTACTTAAAGCGTAATTGCAAAACACCATCATGATAAACATGATTGATTTGCGAGTTATCAAATACTGAGACACCAAAGTCATATACTTTAGAAAGATCTGTAAATTGAACATCTTGGGTGTTCGCTTTATTACCGGTAGTGACCATAGAACGGCGGATCTCTAACGTCCACATTCCCTCTTTCCAAACACCTTTAGCGGTTAAATCACCACGCGAGCCGGTAAACGGGGCGGTGACAATGCCAGGTATCCGATTTGTTTGTTTCCAATTTGAATCAATCGGTATTTTGTTAGCATCAAGCACAACAACAGCATCATTTGTCAGGTCTGTTTGTACAAACGCAGGTTGCCCATTTTTCACGTTATTGCTATAACCACCACCTGTTTTGGCATCACCAGAGCGCCCCCAGTTTTTATTGGCTTTCGGATCAACGTTGTCGTGAATATATTGATCATCGGCTTGACCGACAGGATTCGATCGAACCCCTTTCCAATGCCACATGTCAATCGTGGTACCGGCTTTGGTATATTTACGACCAGGGGCTTTATCAGCAATGCCTTTTTGCATGCCATCTTTCGCCATATGACAAGCAGCTGCACAACCTTTTTTCTTGAAAGACTTTAGATTGATATTCCAGAGGATAGCCATTTTATCTTCATAATAAGTATTGTCATGGCCAGTATCATCTTTGTTCATCAGTTGTTGCCAGCTACCATCAGGCTGCTGCATCCATGGAAAACGATTCACGCTTTCTGTCGGATCACTCCATTGAATAAGGAAATAGATATCACCTTGCTTACGCATCGACTGCATTGTATATATTGTTTGCTTGAGACCATCGTAACCATTGTTCGGTTGGTACGGCGTTTTGTTGATATTAACTTTTAGCATAGGTGCTGCCGACCACGCGGGATCTACGATACCATCGACAACAATAGTGGCGCTGGTCTCAACATTATCGAGTGTACCGACAGTTTTAGCTAACACAGGGTGCGTTAACAACGCAGCTGATATTACTACGGGTAAAATAAGTAGAGGTGACCTCATAGTCGTTCTCCTTAGCGAGCTTAGTGGAATTAAATAACTACTAAAGAATAGTGCAATACGCATACTATGCAGGTCACTACGATGAAGTAACAATTAATTAACACACTGTGCTTGATCTACATCAAGAAATGAAATGCCACTTACAACCAGATACCGAGGTTAGATACGATTGACAGCTCACCGCTACATGGTTTCATAATAACGATATTGAGTTCTCGGATATGGGGTCAACTCATAGCTAGATTGCAAGAAAAAGACCAGATCAGCCAATTCATCGACGGTCATCACATCGTTATAATTTGCCATTTTTGACACCCCATCTACCTGTAATGAAGATTTAGGGTAACCTTTAGCTATTTTATGTGATGGGTTAATAATAGAAGTAACGAGTTCCGCGTAGGTTTTAATTACACTTGTTTTACCACCTAACTTGACTGATAACGCTGGATTATCTACGACATCGGTTGGTTCAACACCGTCCAGCTGATGACATGATAAACACTGGTACTTTACCAATACCAATTCACCCTTTGCTGCATCCCCTTCGGGTAGACTAAAACCGCTTGGTGAATCAACGCCGGTTTCACAACCAGTCAGGATCATCGCAGCAGCGGTTAGCATACTTAATAATAAATGTTTCATATTATGGTGCTCCAATTCGAATTCAAAAACGTATACATTGCATATACGTAACTCTGTCTATAGCAGCTCAAGTATAGCTTTCCTTTTAACTTTTACTAATTGTGTACACTTTGACAGTTGATCCTGAAATCCAAATGAAGATAACCCAACTCCGCCATTTGATGTTAGTTGTAGATGAAGTTATCTATGGATATAAAAATGCGCGAGTGAGTATTAAGCTCACTCGCGCATTTTATGGTAAAGAGGTGGTGACAGTAGTAATTATTGGCTAGGTATGTCCCTAACAATTCGAATTAATCTTTGAGTATTTATAGACCTTACTATTTCAGCTCCATCATGAAAGTCTACAATCAAACCTTTAATGTTAGATGCACTATTTATACCCGTACGATCAAATGTATTAGACCAATAAGGTAGTGATGGTGTTGAAGGAAAAAGAGTGAGATCAATCGCTGGAGCTACACAAGAACGCTCTACTAATGAGCCAAGTTCCTTAATATTAGGTAAACGCCAATCACTATAGCCTGCTAAATTATTACTACCATCAATCGCTGATAGCGCTTCATCCCAAATAGTAAAACTCTTTGCAGATCCTGCACAATTACCATCTTTATAAATTTGGCCTAAGGAACATGTTGACCACATTAATTCATTAGTAATGTCTGTAACTGTACCATCGCCGTTATCCAAAAACTGGCCAATAGAATGTGAAGGCGTAATATTATCCTGCTTACATGTTTGAGCCATAACAGGCATAGTTAATACTGCCAGTAAGCTTACATTCAGGCATATTCTTTTCATCATTGTGCTCCTCCTCTAACCATTCGTACAAATGCAGGTGAATTTTTACGACATAAACGTACCTGACCAGTATCACTAGACATACACCAAATCGCACCAGTACCATCAGCTGAAGGACTAGCAGAAATGTATTCACCTATTTTTTTATTCGGGAAAAAATCAGTTCCGTTAATCGGTAACAAAATCTCGCGATAATTATGAATTGAACGTAATTGTTCTATCGTTGGTAGCTTCCAATCCTGAAAACCACAGAGAGATGAACTATTTAAAGTATCAGCATAAATTTGAGTATTACAAGCCGTACTATCTACGTTGTAATTAGACATATTTTCATTAGGGAAAGCACAAATACTAGAGATAGGGTATGTAGGTATAACAAACTTATTGCCTTGCGCACCGGCACCAGTACCGTTAGTGGTATTGTCGCTGTTAAACCAATAATATTTAAAGTTATTTGCTTGCCAATTTCGATGAGCCAAAATGTATGGATCATTACCTGCGTCGATCTGATCCTGCAATGCTTTTCTTAATGTTTCACCACCTGTTGTTGGTAGTATTTGCCCTGCTTGTTTTAGCTCAAATACCAAACCAGTACGATTATCCTGTACACAGCGAGCATTAACATCCAGAGGCGGTAAAACATTACCATCGTCATCTAAATTTGTGAAGCTAAATGCATCAGGTCCATCAAACCCCTCATTAGCTTGCGAATCACGACCAAAATCAGCATCCTGTCCAGGGTATCCAGAATCAGGGACTAAACTAGAAAAACTACTGCCGTCATACCAAGTTGTAATACCTGTATCATTAAGGCCGACATCACCAGAAATTAAAAAGGTGAATGTATTCAGCTCACCTAATTCAGCATTATCTGGAGGGCTAAGTTGCAAGATCAATGATTCCCCACCTTCAGGAATATCATCAGCAATGAAATCCAATATGATATCAACTTCCGTTTCATTTACTGGAATCGAAATTGGGCTTGGCGTCCGAATAATAAAATCGTGACCTTCACTGGCAA
>NZ_JASJHF010000127.1:0-5260 GCF_033791185.1 Moritella sp.
TCGGGCAATACCCAGCCAAACGTTTGCGCAGAATGCGTAAAGATGATTTTTCTCGTCGTTTAATGGCTGAAAATCAATTAACTGTGAATGATTTAATTTATCCTGTGTTTGTTTTAGAAGGTGAAAATCAGCGTGAAGAAATCGCCTCTATGCCGGGTGTTGAACGTAAAAGTATCGACTTATTACTTATTGAAGCCGCAGAATTGGTTGAACTAGGTATTCCAGCAATCGCGCTATTTCCGGTTACGCCAATGGCACAAAAGTCACTACTCGCTGAAGAAGCATACAATGATGATGGCCTAGCACAACGTGCGGTACGAGCATTAAAAGAAAACTTTCCAGAGCTTGGGGTGATCACCGATGTCGCTTTAGACCCATTCACCACTCATGGTCAAGATGGCATAATTGATGAAGAAGGCTACGTGCTTAATGAAGTCACTAAAGAGATTTTAGTAAAACAAGCCTTGTCACATGCTAAAGCTGGTGCTGATATTGTAGCGCCATCAGATATGATGGATGGACGTGTTGGTGCTATCCGCGCAGAGTTAGAAAATCAAGGTTATGTAAATACTAAAATTTTGGCTTACTCGGCTAAATACGCTTCAAATTACTACGGACCTTTTAGAGATGCGGTTGGTTCATCAAGCAACATTAAAGGCGGTAATAAGCACTCTTATCAAATGGACCCTGCCAATTCAGATGAAGCCATGCATGAAATAGCTCAAGACATTAGTGAAGGTGCTGACATGATTATGGTAAAACCAGGCATGCCTTATTTAGATATTGTTCGCCGCGCTAAAGACACTTTTCAAGTGCCAACCTATGCTTATCAAGTAAGTGGCGAATACGCCATGCATATGGCCGCGATTCAAAATGGTTGGTTAGCTGAAAAACCGTGTGTTATGGAAGGATTATTAGCATTTAAGCGTGCTGGTGCAGACGGCATATTAACTTACTTTGCCAAGCAAGTAGCGCGTTGGTTAAAAGAGCAATAGTTTTACCTAATACCAGGGTATAAATCACAGGCAGGATTTCATTCCTGCCTTTGCTTAACTCAATTTCACTTTTGCAAAGGTACTTTTGCTAAAGTTGATGTCAAATTCAGCTAAGTAGTTCACTTCTTGTGTTAATTCTGCTGCGATCAGCGGATGTTCAGTCATAAATTCAGACTCTAATACTAAATCAACGCTATTACCTTCAACGTTCAATTCAAAGCGCCTCAGCACATCATCAGTGCGTCGCTTTGATAAAGCTACGGCTAAGCGCAGGATCACTAACGCTCGTATTGCAAAGGTTGTGGTCGTAAAACTTTGATTATATAAAGTATCGGTATTTGGATCAGTTTTATAATTAGTCACCAAAGCGATTAATAGTTTTCGTTCACTATTTGAAAAACCCGCTAAGTCAGTATTTTCTAAAATATATTGGGCATGCTTCTTATTGCCTTTATATTCCAATAACAGCCCAATTTCATGGAGTACACAAGCTGACTGTAATAAGTTGCCTACGTTAGTGGATAATTGCCATTTATTAGCAACTTGTGCAAATAATTTACCGGCAAGATTAGCGACACGATAAGCGTGGCGTTCATCAATACTAAAGCGCTGAATAAGCCCTATAACAGTACGTTGTCTAATACTAACATTACGCATGTTGGGCAATAACTCATAGAGGATACCTTCACGGATGGCACCACCGGCGAGTTGTACTTCATCTAACTGAAACACCATAAAAATAGCGGTTAATATTGCTAAGCCTGAAACAAAAACAGGTTTACGGTCACTATCAAGGCCAACAATATCAAGTTGTTCAATACTCTTACAAGCAACGACTTGCTGCTTTATCTCCAATAAGTTTGCTAGAGTAATTTGTTCAACTTTACCTTGTGCCGTTAATACTTCAGCAACAGCTTGCAGAGTGCCAGAAACGCCTAAAGCACTGTCCCAACTAATATCAATGTAAGATTGCGCTTGCGGCAATAAAATAGCTTTAGCTTTATCTAGGGCACGATTAAAGGCCTGTTCGCTGATCACACCTTGGGCAAAGAATTCATTATTAAAGGTAACGCAGCCCATATTAAGACTACATACTTTTTTTGCGTCAAAGCCACTACCAACAATAAGTTCGGTACTCGCGCCACCAATATCAATGACTAAGCGCTTATCAGCACTGCAAGTAGTATGGGCAACACCTAGGTATATATTGTGTGCTTCTTCTTCACCAGAAATAAGCTCTATTTTATGACCTAAAATAGTTTCTGCCTTACTAATGAAATCGGCTGAATTTTTGGCGAGACGAAGCGTCGCAGTAGCAACTATTTTAATATTTTCGGTGGGTATATCTTGCAGGCGTTCAGCAAAAAAGCTTAAACATTCCCAACCACGGGCCATAGCCTTGTGGTCAAGAATATTGTCTTCGTTTAGACCAGATGCTAAACGCACCTTTCGCTTTACCTTATCAACCACCTGGACGCTATCTGCGACCAGTCGGCTAATAAGCATATGAAAGGAATTTGAACCTAAATCGATGACCGCGTAAAGCGGCTGTGAGCAAGAAGGGACACTTGCAAGCATTTAACTCTTCCTATCGGTTATGACTTGGACGGCTTTGCTGATTACGATTACCACCAGCAGAACGATTATTACGTCCACGATTGCCATTAGGTTGATGACGACGAGGTCGAGGTTTCGGCTTAGGTAAATCAGTTAATAAGGCATCACTGTCATATTTACTTACCGGTAAGCTGTGCTCAATATAATCTTCAATTGCGGGTAAGTTAAATACCGAATCTTCACAAGCAAAGCTAATCGCATGACCAGATGCACCAGCACGACCAGTACGGCCGATACGATGAACGTAATCTTCACAATCATCAGGTAAATCATAGTTAAACACGTAGGTTACACTTGGAATATGCAAACCACGCGCGGCAACATCTGTTGCAACTAGGATATCTAAACTACCTTGAGTAAAACGTTCTAATATTTTATTACGTTTGTTTTGTGGTACATCACCCGTTAATAAACCAACGCGAATACCATCGGCTTCAAGATGAGCATGGACACGCTCACATACATGTTTAGTGTTAGCAAAGACAATGGCTTTATCTGGCCACTCTTCTTCGATTAAGGTTTGCAATAAAGCCATTTTCACATCGTTAGATGGGTAAAAAAGCTCTTCTGAAATACGTATATTAGTTTTTTGCTCTGGGGCAACTTCTACACTTACTGGATCATTCATATGTTCGAACGCAAGTTCTTTAACACGGAATGATAAAGTAGCAGAGAACAGCATATTTAAGCGTTCTTTAGGACCAGGCATACGGTCGAACATAAAACGGATATCTTTAATAAAGCCCAAATCGAACATGCGATCTGCTTCATCAAGTACTACAGCTTCGATATGCTCAAGCTTGTAAATACCTTGTTTAAGGTAATCTATTAAGCGACCACAAGTACCGATTAATATATCGACACCTTTATCAAGGGTTTGGCGTTGACTTTCATAACCTTCACCACCGTAAACAACACCAAGGCGCAAGCCTGTGCTAGCAGCCATTTCTTTAGCATCTCTAGCTATTTGAATGGCAAGTTCACGAGTTGGTGCCATAATAATAGCGCGCGGCTGATTATGTTCTGGCTTAGGATTTGTTAATAAATGATGGAAAGTCGCCGCAAGAAAGGCGATTGTTTTGCCTTCACCAGTATGTGCCTGACCAGCAATATCTTTACCTGTTAATAAAACGGGTAATGACTTTTCCTGAATTTCAGTACAATAGTGAAAGCCCATGGCATCTAGTCCGGTCACTACTGATTCAGCAAGACCTAGAGAAGAGAACTTAGTTTCGGTTAAATGTGTTTTTTTCATAGCCTGTAGAATAACAGGTTATTGGTATTGAATTAAGCAATATCTCAATATGATCGTATAAATAACTTATATATTTAAAACTGTTATAAGCTTTTTACTTGTATTGCTTGCAATACGACCCCATATTTATCAAAATTGCTACTTATTATGGCGACAGCCAATCTAACGGAGATACAAATGAGCGATAAAATTGTTCAACTAACAGACGACGGCTTTGATGCTGATGTAATTAATGCTACTGGCCCTGTACTGGTAGATTTTTGGGCTGAATGGTGTGGTCCATGTAAAATGATCGCGCCGATCTTATCTGAAATCGCTGAAGAATATGCAGGAAAAGTGACCGTTGGTAAATTAAACATTGACCAAAATTCAGGTACACCGCCTAAGTACGGTATCCGTGGTATCCCTACGCTACTATTGTTTAAAGACGGTGCAGTTGCAGACACTAAAGTCGGCGCATTATCTAAAAACCAATTAAAAGAATTTTTAGACGCAAATCTATAATTTCTTAAAAAGGTCAGTAGTTATAACAAATGCTGACCTTTTTACTTTTATTGTGCTTAAAAAAACGGCATAATGATGTCCAAGTCAATAGGCAGTTCCTTTACCTATTGTGAATTTAGTGCTAACTTAAACAGCACACACATCTTTATTCATAAACCAATTCGTTTTGACCAGCCTCTCGGCACGCTCAAAGCAATACAATACTAAGCAAAATACTTAATAAAAGCACAGACCCTATCAATATGAATTTAATCGAACTTAAAGCTCAATCTATTGGCGAACTAATCAAGCTAGCTGAAACTATGAAGCTTGAACACCTAGCCAGAACCCGCAAGCAAGACGTAATTTTCGCAATTTTAAAAGCCCATGCAAAAAGTGGAGAAGACATTTTTGGCGGCGGTGTATTAGAAATCTTACAAGATGGTTTTGGTTTCTTACGTTCTGCAGATTCATCTTATTTAGCCGGTCCTGATGATATTTATATATCGCCAAGTCAAATTAGACGCTTTAGTTTAAGAACGGGTGACAGTGTTGTCGGTAAAATTCGTCCACCGAAAGAAGGTGAACGCTACTTTGCTTTATTAAAAGTTAGTGAAGTTAACTTTGATAGACCTGAAAATTCTCGCAATAAAATATTATTCGAAAACCTTACACCAATTCATCCAACTGACCGTTTAATAATGGAACGTGGTAATGGTAGTACTGAAGATATTACTGCTCGTATACTAGATTTAGCTTCACCAATTGGTAAAGGTCAACGTGGTTTAATCGTTGCTCCGCCAAAAGCAGGTAAAACGCTATTACTACAAAACATTGCGCAAAGTATTGCCCATAACCACCCAGAATGTGAGTTAATGGTATTGCTTATTGATGAGCGTCCGGAAGAAGT
>NZ_JASJHF010000128.1:0-2819 GCF_033791185.1 Moritella sp.
AGGTTGCGGTTGAGAAGCCGACGAGTGACAATCAAAGTGTGCAAGAAGTGATTGCGGTTGGTAACAATGCAATTGCAACATCAGGTGATTATCGCAATTATTATGAGTTAGATGGTGAGCGTTTTGCGCATACGATTGACCCTATAAGCGGTAAACCAATTAAGCATAAGCTGGTCTCTGTGACTGTAATTCATACTTCGTCAATGACGGCTGATGCATTAGCGACAGCATTAATGGTGATGGGTGAGAAAGACGGTCTTGAGTTCGCCAAGCAGCAAGGTTTAGCTGTATTGATGATCTCGAAGTCAGATTCAGGTTATAATGAAGTGTATACCAAACAGTTCGAACCTTATTTAAAATAGAGGCTAATATGGCTTATTTTGCTGCAACATTTGTTATTTTTGCGTTAGTTATTGCTGGTATGTCAATTGGCTATATTGTGCAGAAAAAATCTATCACAGGAAGCTGTGGTGGTATTAGTGGTTTAGGCATGGAAAAGGCGTGTGATTGTCCGGATCCATGTGATAAACGCAAAGCTAAAATGGCAAAAGAAGAAGCTAAACAGAAAATGTTGAATGAAAATCGCATCATCTAGTTTATGCCTGAGCATCTAGCTATAAAGTGCAGTGTTGTGCTTTATAGCTTTTTTAAACCTACCTTATTTCTCCCTCGACGATAATCCACTACAGTGGTAAATCCTCCGTGATATTCTATTCTTTATTATTATTTACATTACTTGACTCGTTAGGGCTTTGATCTTATTGCTCGTTAATTTATAGCGATATAACATTTGAGATCGTTTAATCGAAAGAAATAATAGCATTATGCTTGGAGGCATTAATGAGCGTTATGACACAACCTAAATTTAGCAAAGAGATTGGCCCTAATTGGTTCGCTTCGGTGATGGGGACCGGAATTATCGCTAATGCTGCAGTGGGCTTACCCCTGTTCGGTATTCATCTCACTTATTTCGCTTTGGTTGTTTGGTTGCTGGCTGCGCTGTTATTAATTGTCATGTTGGTTATTAAGATCAGCCAGACTATCATTAGGCCTGACATCATCAAACGGCAGTTTAATGATCCTGTCATGGCGCAATTTTTTGGCGCACCTCCGATGGCCTTGCTTACCATCGCAGGGGGAACCGTATTGATGGGTCACCATCTGTTTGCGCAAGATACAGTGCTACTGATCGCATGGAGCCTGTGGTTTATAGGAACTTTCGCAGGTTTGCTTAGTGCGGTTATCATCCCTTTTCGTCTTTTCACCCACTATGAAGTTAATCATCACGCTGCTTTTGGTGGTTGGCTGATGCCCGTTGTGCCACCAATGGTATCTGCGGCTATTGGTGCGATGCTTATTCCACATAGCCAAGATATCCTTTTTCAGCAAACCTTGTTGTATATCTGTTATGCCATGTTTGGTTTCAGCCTGATTGCCGCGCTGATTATTATCACTCTGATCTGGAATCGTTTAGCCCATACGGGTAGCTCAGGAGGGGCTCGGGTTCCAACTTTATGGATTGTGCTAGGGCCGCTTGGTCAATCTATCACCGCTATCGGTGCTTTAGGGACTGTCGCGCTAAGCGTCGTTGAACAACCCATTGCCAGCAGTTTAAATACGATGGCGATACTTTATGGAGTCCCAGTATGGGGATTTGCATTATTTTGGTCATGTATAGCTAGTTTGCTCACCTTGCGCGCAATACGTAGACAAATGCCTTTTGCACTGACTTGGTGGGCATTTACATTTCCAGTAGGAACTTGTGTTACGGGAACCACTCAGTTGGCGCTACATACTGGCTTACCTTTGTTCGAATGGGCTGCGGTTATATTATTTGCTGTGCTTATTGGCGCTTGGATTATTGCCGCAATCGGAACCGTAAAAGGTTTTAAGGGGGGACATATTTTGAAAAACGCAATATCCCCGGCAACTGTTCAAGCCAACAAAGGTGGTGAAAAAGATAAAAATAATCATTAGTATATACTTAGCAGCGTAGCGGAGTTTGACTCGGCATATTTTCTCGCTAATGGTTAACGAGCTTTTTCGTGAAGGGTAAGATAGTAAAGCAACTCCGAAATGGTTTTGCTTTGTTTTGTTAGTCGGTACCCGTCATTTGAGCTACAGCCTGTGTTGTTAAAGTACTGCACGGACTTTATAGTTTTATTTCTAATTCGATCTATTAATCATTTTTCTTCATTTTTATGTTTTCATTTCAAAAAATAATCCTTACGTATCAATATTAAACTGGTAGTTCAATTTATTTGATACTCACTAGTGAGTATGTGGACTTCGGTTGATCTATATCAATATAGTGTTTTTTGTATATGGCAAAGTACACCCAAGTTAATGGTTTGTTACTTAATGATGCAAAAGAATGTCATATGTAATCAAACTGTATTTTAAATGAAAACTTACCATATTGATGGAGCTCTACATGAACAAGAAAATATTATCAGGATTAATCACTGCCTCTTTATTATCAGCAACGCTTGCAGTCCCTGCTTTCGCTCATCAACAAGGTGATATTATTGTTCGTGCCGGCGCTATGGTTGTCGCACCAAATGAGTCAAGTGATGATGTACTTGGTTTGGGTGAATTCCAAGTGAATGATAATACTCAACTTGGTCTTAACTTTACCTACATGGCAACAGATAACATCGGTATTGAGCTCGTTGCAGCAAGCCCATTTACCCATGAAGTTGCTCTAGAAGGTGTAGGTGTTATTGCTGAGGTTAAGCACTTACCGCCAACGCTATTAGCACAATATTACTTTGGTGATGCAGGTTCTAAGTTCCGCCCTTATGTCGGCGCAGGCATTA
>NZ_JASJHF010000129.1:0-10431 GCF_033791185.1 Moritella sp.
TGATGACGCTGTTGATAATGCTAGCGCTTGTGGCTTCTTCATCGCCGATATAAATTTAAGTGCTGGCGTATCAGAGAAGAATTTCACCACCAGTGGATAGAAGATAAAAGCGTAGATAATAGTCGCCACAATGTAGACAACAAATAATTTTAATACTATAGCTAATGCGCTAAAGCCAAAGGTACCAACCGATTCCGCCATTAGACCAAATACACCAATTGGGGCAATAATCATTACGCAGTTAATCATCCAAACAAAGGCATCGATAATGGTGTTTAAGCCATCCATGATCGGTTTTGAACGCTCACGTTCAACTTTCGTTAACGCAATACCAAAAAAGATACTGAATACTAAAATTTGCAGAATATTACCACTGGTTAACGCACTAAATACATTTGTTGGGATCATGCCAATGATGGTATCAAATACACTTGGTAATGCACCTTGCTCGGCAGTTACCACAGCAAGACCAGTAGTATGCTGAGAAAAATCAACACCCACACCCGGTTCAAATATATTCCCCATTACTAAGGCAAGCGCTACAGCAATCGCAGATGTCAGCATAAAGAAGACAAACGTACCAACACCAATTTTACCTGCAGAAGGACTATCACCAAGATTCGCAGCACCGGCAATTATCGATACCGCGACAAGTGGGATCACCAACATTTTAATCAAATTAATGAATAACGCACCCAATGGCGCAAAGATAGCGGCACCGTCACCCATGAAGGCACCCACTGCCGCGCCAATGATCATGGCAATAACAACTTGAAATCCAATATTTTTAACTAGACTTTTTTTATCCTTAAGCAAAACACTCTCCCAGTAAGGCTTCAAACAACACTTTATACGTTAACGAAAAATCGCGGCGAAGATAACACGGTAAGTAAGGCATAAACGTGATCAAACGCCAACTTTTCGTGTATATTTTTGCAAAATCGATAACAAAGCATTGCCTTTTTAGGATAAATGATAATTAAGGGTCTAAATCTACGATTCGTTAATCTTGGTTAAGTAATGCCATTAATCCACTCACTCGTTCGGTACGTAATTTAATCGCCTTTTTCATGACGGTGACATTGGTGAATATGTCTAATTGCTCTTTTGCACGGGTAATACCGGTATAAACTAGCTCTCTGGTCAGCACTGGATTAAAGCGATTAGGTAAAATCATTACCGTGTGTCTAAACTCAGAACCTTGTGATTTATGGATGGTCATCGCGAAGACGGTTTGATGCGGAGGCAGTCGACTCGGTAGAAAAGATTGCACATTACCGTCAGCCATTTCAAAATAAACCCGCATGCGACGATCTTCATCCTGCAGGCAAATACCAATATCACCATTGTATAAACCTAGACCATGATCATTATTGGTGATCATTATCGGCCTCCCGGCATACCACTCTGATTGGTCTTTACGGATCTGACGTGCTGTAAGCAATGCTTTTTCAATGCGTTGATTTAAACCTTCAACACCAAAGTCGCCTTCTCTGATCGCGGTTAAAATTTGGAAATCATTAAAACTACGTAGTATCGATTTTGCTTCATCGTCACTCGGTGATACCACGACTTTAGCCAGATAATCTTGATAGCCTGTTTTTGCCATCGTAATAAGCGCGTCATAGGTTTCTGTCGATAACGGGTGCAGATTAATATCATCATGCTGATTTTCCCACACGCTATCAAATTCGTTTAGATCGCCTCTATTCACAGCCCCTGCTAAACAGCCAATACCCGATTCGGCATCGAAACGATAGCTCTTACGTAATAAGCAGAGGCTGTCATATATCGCCGTCGCATCTGTTGCTTGGTATTGGTTGAGATCATAATCGGTAGTCTTAGATAACCAGTTCACTTGCCCAGCGGAATAACCGGCAGTTGCATAAGCACAGATATCAGCTAATACAGAGCCCGCCTCTACCGATGCCAGCTGATCTTTATCACCCAGTAATATCAATCGAGCATGGGGGGGTAATGCCGCTAACAATTTCGCCATCAGCGGTAAATCTACCATCGAGGCTTCATCAACAACCAGTACATCAAGGTGTAACGGGTTATCTTTATTGTGGCGGAATGCTTGTCGATTGGGGATAACACCTAATAATCGATGTATTGTCCCTGCTTGCTCAGGAATTAAATCAGCCACACTGACCTGTAAATCTAACTTGCCCTTCGCACCGGCAATCGACTCTGTTAAACGAGCCGCCGCTTTACCCGTTGGGGCGACAAGCTTAATGGTTAACGCCTGCTGGGCTAATAAACCTTGCTCAATTAACAAGGCTAATAATTTCGTTACTGTGGTCGTTTTACCCGTACCAGGGCCACCGGATATCACCGAAAAATGACGTGTCGCAGCAACAGCAACAGATAGTTTCTGCCAGTTAAGGCAATAGGCTTCGGGGATCAAACTATCTAAGGCATGTAACTCTTGGGCATTCTTAGCTGTCAGCAATACTTGCTCCACATCATGCCAACTAATACGGCCTTTCTTGACTACGTCTAAGTATTTCGCTACAAACGATTGCGCACTAAAGTTAGCTTCTCGCTCTTTCGCTAAAATAGGAAATAGGAATCCGTAATCACGTTTAAATAAGCGGTTAAGGCTGGCACTTAAATCAGGCTGCTGACTTTGTTTAGCTAAACTCTTCAACTGCTGCGCAACTTGTAACTCGTAAGCCCAGTAACGTTGTAAATATAATTTACCCGCATCACTAACGAACTGCAGTGGTGCAGACTCACCCACAACCGCTGAGTTTGCTAATAAATTAGGCCAAGACTCACTGCGACTGGATATTTCCGTCAATAATAAGTGTGAACGGGTTAAGTTTAGATCAAATAACGCATTACTATCTATACGCTGTAAATCAATGCATACATGACCTTTCCCCAGTTGATAACTGGTTAAACAGGCTAATAAAATAATCGCGGGATCAGATTCATAATTACTAATAAATCGAGCAAATTGATAATCAAGTTGACGGATCTGATTTTCATTCGCCAATTCTTTTAAACACTGAAGTATGCGCATTATGCGAGTTCTCCTAAAAATAAGTCATCTAACTGCATAACAAAGTCGAGTGAGGGCTTAGTGAAAAACACGCCATATTCATTGCCGGTCTCAACCCTCATCCCACGTAAGAATAAGTAATAGACACCACCAAAATGCTGTTCGTAATTATAATCTGGAATACGCGAACGTAGAAAACGATGTAATGCCAAGGTATATAACTGATATTGCAGCTCATATCGATGCTCAATCATGACATGATCAATCGCATCGGCGGTGTACTCAACTTGGCTATCACCTAAATGGTTAGATTTATAATCAAGTACGTAATAACGGCCTTCATAAACAAACACCAGATCGATAAAACCTTTTAACATACCACTGACTTGCTGGAAGTCTAACTCACCCGATTGCTGAGATAATCCGTCATGCTGCTTTATCAATACATTTAAATCATCACAATTAAGCGATGAGATAGGCATGAAGAATTCCATCTCAACTTTCTTTTGTGAGGGCGTTAGTTGACGTAAACTAAAACCATCTTGTAATGGACAATCCAGTACCTGATTAACCAATTCAAGTAAAACAGGTAACCAAGCAATATCGTAACCTTCACGTTCTAACAATTGTAAGATCTGTTCGGTTAACGCTTCTTCATCAACATTGGCAAAGTCAATATGCTCAAACACAGAGTGTAATAAAGTACCGGCGGCAGCACCACGTGGGAAACTAAAAATATCCCAACTCATTTCCTTCTCTTCATCTTTCTCGGTATTCACTTCAGCATCAAAACCCGGTAATTCCAGTGATGCATCGTAACTAGAATAACTGTTAGAGCGATGGCGAGACAATGCCGAATAACTCGTTACCCACCAATTCTTACTGATCGGGTTGGTCATGATTTTAGCTTGATAGGTTACCACAGGCTCAGCAACAGGCTGGTAAGCAGGTACTGCTGCTAACGGCGGTTCCACAATCACTGCGCATGCTTGTTGCTCTGCAAGTTTTTCAACACAGGTTGAAAATTCGGTATCTTTGCACTCTTCGCCTTGCTGTAATAGATAGCCCATTGCGTTAAGGTGCATCTTATTATGAGAATTACCCATTTTAACCGCGCCAAGTCCTAACCACGTTGCATAAACACCACGCGTTAACGCAACATAAAGCAAACGTAAATCTTCCGCTAAACGCTCTTCATCCGCTTGCTCTTTCGCTATTTCGAGTGCATCAGCATCATCTAAATCAAGATGCACATAAGTATGCCCATCTTGATGATAAAGCGGCGTTGATGCTTGTCTGGTCGCACAAATGAATGGCAGGAATACTAAGTTATATTCCAAGCCTTTGGATTTGTGGATCGTAACAACCTGCACCAAGTCTGCTTCACTTTCTAAACGAACTAATTGCTCTTGTGCATCACCATTAGGGTTTTCAATCTTCTCACCAAACCAACGGAATAAACTGTATTCACCATCAAGCTCTAAACTTGCTTCTTGCAATAGTTCACCTAAATGCAGAACGTCAGTTAAACGGCGATCACCACCTTGCGCAGAAAGCATGATCGCGGCAATATTCTGCTTATTAAGCAATAATCTTAATGCCGGTAAGAAGCCTTGCCACTGTAAGGTATTTTGGTACAACTTAAATTCAGCAACCGTTTGCTCCCACACTTTTTCATCGTTACTGAGCTGGTCTAATTCGATGGCAGGTTTTTCAAAAATAGCTGTCGCTAATGCCGCACGTAACAACCCCTCATCTTCAGGATTTAATATGGCTGCAAAGATATGGTACAACTCGCGCGCTTCACGACTGGCAAATACACTTTCGCGATTCGACATATAAACACTAGGAATAGATAAAGCATCAAGCTGATCACGGACTAATTTAGCTTCAGCACCAGTACGCACAAGAATGGCGATATCACCTGCTTTTATCGGACGTCCCGATAGCATGGCATTACCTTGCTGGGCATCCGTCAATAAGGTCGCAATTTGGTTCGCAGTCGCCTTGGCATAAACTTGTTGATATCGACCCTTGGTGATATTTTTTTGGTCTTCTTCTTCATGTAGCCACAATTGTAGCGCCGCTGGTTCAATTCCATTTAATAACAATGGCTTGCTTTTACCTTGTGAATCAACAGGCTGGAAACTGATACTATCTTCATAAATAAACGGCTTATTGGCATGTTCAAATACGCGGTTAACTGCACTAACCATCGAATTCGAAGAACGCCAGTTTTTAGCTAACGTATAGTGAGCTTCAACATTTTTACGCGCCTGCATGTAGGTAAAAATATCAGCGCCACGGAAACTATAAATCGCTTGTTTCGGGTCGCCAATCATGAATAAACCAGCACCATCTTGCTTGCCATAAATGGTATTAAAAATATCGTATTGTTGTTGATCGGTATCTTGGAATTCATCAATCATCGCGATTGGATATTGGCTGCGGATACATTCCGCTAAACTAACAGCTTGGTCGCCAGTGAGAGCATCTGATAACCCAGACAACAGATCATCAAACGACAACAGCTGTGATTGGTTTTTAGTTTTCATCACACGCGCACGCACGTATTCAACGGCTTTAACGATGAAACAATCTTTAAGCGATAATGGTTTCTCTAATAAGCGTTCAATATCATCAAATACTTGATGCTCTGGTGATGCTTTACCCTTTTTGGTTTTCGTCGTTAAAGCATGTTGGGAAAACTTAACTAAGCAATCAGGTAGATCGTTTTGTGTGGTTTCTGATTGCGACCACGTCAGCATTTCATGTAACCATTTCGATACGCTTGCAGGACGGTAGCTATTACCGTTTAAATTCCCCGCTTGAATCAACTCACAAAGATCGCCTACGTTTTTAAACCACGACGCTTTGACTTGCTGAATCGAGGCCACGAGTTTGTCGTAATCTTCAGCTATATCATCACTGCTTGTTTTGGCAATAAACTCAATATCAGTATTAGAGAGGTACCCAGCAATGTCTCGTAATAGCGCTTGAGGCGATGACCAAAAGCTATGTACCATATCCACCATGCCATCACTATAGCGATAGAAATGACTACGCCAGAAATCAGCAACGGCATTAAACTTTAGTTGGGACTCATCGGTAATAAATTCACTTTCAAATAATGCTCCCGATTCAAATGCATTTTGCTTAAGCATGCGCTGACAGAAACCATGAATAGTATAAATCGCCGCTTCGTCCATTTGTCTTTCTGCAGCTAATAATAATTTTGCACAACGTCCGTAATCTTGCTCTTTAATATCAGCCAGCAGCAAGCTGATCACGGGATCGTTACTGTGACGAATACTAAATGCGATCCGCGCTTGATGAATACGGGCGCGAATACGATCGCGTAATTCTGCAGTTGCCGCTTCCGTAAAAGTTACAACTAATATTTGTTCAACCGTGAGAAGTTGGTTTTCACCATCTTTGTGATAAGCATTTTCGCAGCCATGCCCTAAAAGTAAACGCAGATATAAACTGGCGATGGTAAAGGTTTTACCCGTACCAGCAGATGCTTCAATGAGGCGCTCTCCATATAAAGGAAACGTCATTGCATTTAGAATATTTACATCAGCCATTATTCAACATCCTCTAAGTATTCAAATATCGGAAATAGTGTGGTTTCAGAGGATGCTTTCATCAAGTCATAAACGTCATCATTTAAACGTGGAAAACTGCGCTGTAAGTAATCATCCGCATTTTCACCCATACGGTTATAACCACCTTCAAAGTTTAACAATGCTTCAGCACGTAATTTATATTCATCAGGTTCAGAACTTGAACACATGGCCTTTGCCCAGCCCCAGCCCGTTTTTGGAAATAGCGCAAAAGGCTGGCAACAACCATCGCTATATACTTCGAGTAATTGAAATAATAATTCTCGCGCTCGAGATTGCTCAATTACTTTCAGGCTTTGTACGATAGGTTTACCCGCGGTTAAATGAACTAAAGTAGTCGGCATCGGATTTTTAACACTAATGCAAAAGCACAAGTGCTCTAACCAAACTTGTAAGTAGTCTTTACCATTGAACCCGCTTGGCTTATGTCGTACCAAACCACCGTTATATACTTGTTTTAACCAACCAACTAAGCGCCCAGATACCAGCGGAATATCGACTTCGATATCATCATTATTATTAGTTAACAGAGGTGTTAACACCTGAGCAAGTTGACTTACCGTAGCCACTTCTTTGTTTAATGATATTTGTCCAAATCGACCTAGAGGCAGACTACCAGAGGCAACTAACCGAGCAGTCACCTGTGCAACATCTCCACCCGCTAATTCTGTTTCTAGCAATTGCGCTTTAAGGTGATATTTTTCTAAATTATCAACATCGAAAGGTTCATCATCTAAGACATCAAGACTTGCTTGGTTAAAGTAAACTTTCAAACGTCGGTTAAAGAAATACTTGGTTGGATGACGGTAAAAACGCAATAACTCCGCTAACTCAATTTCTTGAGTATCATCGTTAACAATTAATGCCGGCAAAGGCTCGCTTAAGAATTCTCTTAATTCAACATTCGGCACTAATGCGGGTAACCATTCTTTCGCGAAAGACATTGGCGACTCAGGATTAAAATAACGCGCATCAAAAGGCTGCAATGCATGATGATTAATTAAATGACTCAACAAACGCTCTGCTGATTCATCTGGTGAAAGATGTTCATCACCCGCAATACAAAAGCTTTGCTGACAATATTGCAATAACTCAGTAATCAATACAGATGGCAAACGTTCACTCTTATCGCGAATGCTGTTACCTATGTAGCTAATGTATAATTTACTTTGTGCTGAAATCAACGCTTCTAGAAATAGATAACGGTCATCATCACGACGACTACGATCACCTTGTTTGTGATCATTCGCCATTAAATCAAAGCCCATCGGTGGTATCGAACGCGGATAAACACCGTCATTCATACCAAGTAAACAAATGACTTTAAAAGGTATTGAACGCATTGGCATCAGCGTACAAAAGTTAACTTGTCCAGCAAGAAATTTTTGGCTTGAACCCACTTGGGATAATGAATTATTTAAATAATCACGTAATACCAAGGGTGTAATTAATTTGTCGTAACTGGCACTTTTTAATTGCTCATCAAGATGAGAAAAAGCATCGCGAATAATCTTTATCGATTGCTCATCATCGACATCAATTTTGTAAAAACTATCAATGAGTGCATTGGCTAATTTAATCCAATCCACAATCGATTTAGGATCTTGCAATGAGGTAATGCTATCTAATAGCGCTTCAATAAATTGAGCCAGTTTACCTAATAATTCAGCTTCAATACCCTGCACTTCTGGATACGGTAAGATACCTTGGTAAATATCATCACCACCATATGCATAGCCTAACAGCATGCGATGTAAGCCAAACAACCAGGTATTTTGCTTCATACCAGGCAAATCAAAGCGTGTAGCGTCATCCTCATCTAATCCCCAACGGATACCCGACTCATCAATCCATTGACGCAATCGGTTAAACTCGTCAGGTGTAATAGCAAAACGAGCTAGCACCGCGGGTACTTCTAATAACGATAATAGTTCAGAGACATTACAGCGTGATAAAGGTAAAGCCAGTAACTGTAAAAAACTGAGTAGGATAGGATTATCATATTGTGCACCACTATCAGAAACTGAAAACGGTATATAACGTTCATCATAACGATCGATGGCACCAAACACAGCTTGAATATAAGGGCTATAGCCATTCACATCAGGCATCATGATAACCACATCTCGTGGGTTTAAATCTGGATTTTCCGCAAACATTGTTAGCAGATTATTATGCAGTACTTCGACTTCTCGCATCGGGCTGTGGCAACTATGCAGCTCAAGTGAAGAATCAGTTATACTAACAGCAAGCTTATAGCAGCTATCAGGTTCTGAACCATCATTTATTGACGAACTAAATTCAGCCATACTGCGATCGGATAAATCTAAAATATCCCGCTGGATACTAGCCAGTAAGCCTTCGCTTGTCGGTTCAATAAATACGTCTAATTCCTGACAGCCAAATCCAGTTAATAACGCCAAGTTATCACGACCGAGTTTACCCATGGAAGCTAATAATGGATTACCAACTTTAAAGGCGTCATCTTCATCAAATAAAGCACGAACTGTAGCTTCATCACTCGCGCTAACTTTATTACTCATTCCCAACTTTTCATTATTATGATTAAGCATAGTACGTTGTTTTAACAGCCACTTAGGGTCGATAAGGTCACCCCAATACAATCGACACGGATTAGATAACATAAAGTGAACATCAGTATGTTTGCCAAGCGTTTGTAGCGCATCTAAATAGCGCGGAGGTAGTGCTGAAACACCGAATACAAATATCCGTGCAGGTAAAAGCGTAGCATCAAAACTCGGGTGATGAAGACGTGCAATAAATTGATCGTATAAGTTGGCACGATGGTAATGAGATTGACCAAGTTCTTCTGTCTTTGTGACTAACGCGCGCCATAATAGCGGTTGCCAAGGGTGTGTATCCGCGTGGACATTTTCACCAGACTCCCAAGCCGCAACCCATTCAGGTCGATACACTAAATATTGATCAAAGGTATCCGATATTTTTTGGCATAACTGAAATAGGCGGTAATCATCGGTGTCATCCGCTAAATAATGCTTTAATGATTCGAATTCAATTTGTTCTAATAAATCAGGCAGTATCAGCATTAACTTCCACGACATCGCTTCTTTATTGAAAGCACTTTTGTCTGGGATATTAGGTAATACTTTCTGGAACATTTTCCAAATGAAAGACGCCGGTAATGGAAAGGTGATATTAGCCGATATACCCATCGACTTCGCTAACTCCATTTTCACCCATTGCGCCATACCCGGACTTTGCACCAAAACTTGTTCTTCGACAAAAGGGTCGGCAAGTGGATCTTTAGCAATAAAGTGAGCCATAAGCTCTTTTAAAATATCTAACTGATTCGAATGATAAAGATTAAACACGGTAACTCCAGACTGATAACCTACTGGAATTGTGGAGCATACGAACTAACTATGCAATGTAGAAAAAACGACATGTTGGTTTTTGCGACAAAAATATGAAAACCTATCCGGCAGATGAAATTAAAAGCACGTGATCAACTACCGATATAATTTAAACTAAAAAATAGTTAACCCAAAATATAAAAAGCCAGCTGTCGGCGGTTTTTTTATTGTCTATCACGGCTGCACATCTTGATACTCAAGCTACCCGATCAACACTCTGACCATCCTGGCCGTTTAATTAACCGCAGACAACTACCAGACCCTAAATTTTAGACACAAAAAAGCCGATATCATCACTGATATCGGCTCTCTCTAATTTGGCGCTTGGCGATGCCCTACTCTCACATGGGGAAGCCCCACACTACCATCGGCGTTATTACGTTTCACTACTGAGTTCGGA
>NZ_JASJHF010000130.1:0-16502 GCF_033791185.1 Moritella sp.
CATTAATGGCTTTGTTGATTCCGATTCGTTTATAAATAATGTTGATCTAGTTAGAAGTAAGCCTAAAAGTGCACGGCCTTGGTTAGAGTATTTCAGCTGTGATGTTAAATTTAATCAGGAAGTGAATTGTTTATGGCTAAATAAATCAATATTAACGCAATTTTCAGTGAAAAACCTGATGCGTGAAAAGAGAATGATTGAAACTTCGGTGTTAGATAAAATGTCGTTAACTGAAAAAATTGAACGCTTGATCCACAGTTCGATCGCGAATAATGAGCCAACGCTTAATGAAATTGCAGTGATGCTGAACATGAGTGTTCGCTCTATCAGTCGTAGTTTAAAAGAAGAGGGATTGAGTTTCAGAGATATCTTAAAGCATAAAAGACAGGAACTGGCCTTGTATTATTTAAGTAACACGGATGAATCGATTTTAACTATTTCAGAAAATTTAGGTTATAAAAACATGGGTAACTTTACCCGCGCTTTTCAAACCTGGTTTGCTCAAAGTCCTTCACAGTATAGAGATGAACATAAAAGTAAGCTATTTTGATGTTCGAAAGCTAAATGTATAGGTTGCCTGATAAGTGGGCGCAAAATGATAAATTGCTTGTTAATGAGTTGTGGTATTTTGTTGTTATCCTCCTACTACATAATGGCTATATGCGTATGTTTAATAAAAAAAATTTAAGAGTAGTAATCCAAAAAAAATATAATTTAAATAAAGTGTTACCGTTAGTCGTTATTGCTTCTGGCAGTTTATTGTTAGTGGCCTGTGGACCAAAGAATGATGATGTATTCCCCAGCTCTGGACCCGATAAATATGGTTTTACAGCGGCATCTGAGCATACTATTAAATTAAATAAGTCAGTATTAACTGAACTTCCTTTCGAAGACAAGCAAGACTTTACTGATGCTAACCGTGGTTTTATCGCCACGTTACCAGAGTTCGTTGTTAAGTATAAAGACGGTACGACGATCATGGACTTGTCGGAATATAATTTTGTTAATGGCGATGCTCCAGGCAGTGTTAATCCCAGCTTATGGCGTCAAGCTAAGCTAAATAATATCAACGGTCTGTTTAAGGTCACTGATGGTGTTTATCAAGTTCGTGGATTTGATTTAGCCAACATGACCGTTATTGAAGGTAAAAAAGGCTGGATTATTGTTGATCCACTGACAACGTCTGAAACAGCCAAAAAAGCACTGGACTTTGTCAACCAAGAACTTGGTTACCGTCCTGTTTCTACTATTGTATTTACGCATAGCCATATG
The DNA here is from genome assembly GCF_033791185.1 of Moritella sp. GTDB lineage: Bacteria > Pseudomonadota > Gammaproteobacteria > Enterobacterales > Moritellaceae > Moritella. The sequence goes on from NZ_JASJHF010000130.1 coordinate 1,273, forward strand.
GATCATTTTGGCGGTGTATCCGGATTGCTTGAAGCGGCTGGTAATGATGTCGCTGATATTGAAGTTGTTGCTCCAGGTGGTTTTATGGAAGAAGCGACCAATGAAAATATTATCGCCGGCCCTGCGATGAGTAAACGTGCGAGTTACATGTATGGTAATTTATTACCACGTTCAGAAAGAGGTCATGTTGATGCGGGTCTTGGTAAAGCGGTACCGTTTGGCACCTTTAGTATTCTAGAACCGACATTAACAGTGCATAACGATGAAACCCAGATTATTGATGGTGTTGAGTTTGAGTTCCAAATTGTATCAGGTACTGAAGCACCGTCAGAATTCACATTCTACCTACCTAAGTTTAAAGCCTATTGTGGTGCCGAAATGGTATCCAAGACAATGCATAACCTATACACATTACGTGGCGCACAAGTACGTGATGCAGTGGCGTGGAGCAGGTCGATTGACGAAGCCATTGATAATCAGAAAGAAGCCACCGTTTATTTTGGTAGCCATCACTGGCCGGTCTGGGGACAGGAAAACATTCATGATTTCTTGGTTTCACAGCGCGATACTTATCAATATATCCATGATCAATCAGTCCGTATGCTCAATGCGGGCTTAACGCCAAAAGAGATCGCAGAAGAGATCGTGATGCCACCTAAGCTTGCAAATACATTTTCTAGCCGTGGCTATTACGGCACAGCGAAACATAATGCCAAAGCGATATATCAAAAATACCTTGGTTGGTATAACGCCAATCCCGTGACGTTAGACCCATTGCCTGAATATCAAACTGCGTCTAAATACGTTAAATTAATGGGCGGTGCTGATGCGGTTATTGCAAATGCCAAAGCAGCATACGATAAAGGCGAATATCGTTGGAGCGCTGAATTATTAAATCACGTGGTCTTTGCCGATGCAGATAATGGTGATGCGAAAGAATGGTTAGCACGTAGTTATGATCAACTTGGCTATCAAGCTGAATCTGCGCCTTGGCGTGATGTTTACCTTTCTGGTGCTTATGAACTACGCCATGGGGCAGCGAAAGAGGTGATTGATCTGGCATCAATGAAAGTTATCTTATTAAAAACGCCAGTCGAGAAATTCTTTGAAAGTATGGCTGCGCGTATTATCGGCCCTGATGCATTCGGTAAAGAGTTTAAGTTAAATATTAACTTCACCGATTTAGGCAACAACTATGTGTTAACACTCGATAACGCGGTACTACGTCATAAGTTGGCGCCGAAAGACAGCGGTGCTAATGCGACTCTTAATATTAGCCATGAGTTATTCATTGATTTGGTTATTGGTGTCGCGGGTGTATCTGAAGTGCTGTTATCAGATGATTTAAGTATTGAAGGTAGCAAGCTTGGTTTAGTAAGGTTCTTCTCATTGCTTGATAAACCTGAAGGCGTATTTAATATCGTTACGCCTTAGTTTGTTAAATAAGGAAGTTTAAAAGCACGCTATATGCGTGCTTTTTTTGGAGGGGAACAGTTTGTGTTTAATCGCTAATGATTGGGTATGTAGCTACTCGTTAGAAGGTGTAATGTACTTTAATACCATAAGTACGTTCTGGACCAAATACTCCGATGACAGGACCTGATGTTGCTCCTGAGCCATAACCATAACCGTATTTCGCCAGTGTGTACTCTTCATCTAATAAGTTTTTTGCCCATAGTTTGACAGCTAGTTCACCTGTTTTTAAAGGGACCTCAGCAAGTGTTAAATCAAGGTTTAATAATGAGAAACTGTCATTCTCTAATATATCTAAACCATTATTAACGCTGTAAAATGCCCCCCGGTAAATGTTGGTTAACACTACTGTTGGTTGCCCAAAGTCAGTTTTATCAAAGCGGTAAATAAACGAGGTGAGTATGGTTTGTTCTGGTGCTTGCGGGATCGCATCGGGGACATCCTGTGTGATTGGATTAGTTACAGGGTCAACACCTGGGATTCTTGATTTTACTTCATCCTTATGGCTGTATTCATCATATTCCATTTGCAGGTATGAATAGTTGAATTTAACCATGGCATTTTTAGATAAGAAGGCGAATAAATCTAGATCAAAGCCGTAAGAGTGTGCTTTTTCTACATTGTAAGTATCCACCATTGTTGGGTGAACGCGGTTCGATGTATTTGCTTGGTGATTATCAATGTCATTATAGAAAGCGACAGCGTTTAGTTGTAGTGCTCGGTTGGCAAAATTACCTTGAAAACCGATGTCATAAGTCATCATGGTTTCTTCGTCAAAACCATCAGTGAAGTTTTCTACATTAGCAAGGGCATTAAAACCACCAGGGTTCCAACCTTTACGTATTGATGCGTAAATGTTTTTTTCACGGCCAATTTCATAATTCAATTTAATCGACGGTAATAACATTTTGAATGAGGCTGAGCTTTCAACATAGACGTCGTCTATATCATTGCCAGGCAGTGGCAAGCCTGTACCTTCCCAAGCGCCAGGACAAAGCGCGCCAGCGATAGCGAGTGCTTTAATATAAAGTGGATGGGTTGGGTCGGTAATTACCCCGCCAGTTGGCGCCAGTTGGCAACTGCCATCGTATTGCTTATTGGCATCAATATCCACCCACTCCTGACGTAAACCTGTGGTAATCGTTAACTTATTGTTGAGTATTGTTGGAACGAAACTAGCCTCACCATATACTGCAATATTTTCTAACGCGCCGTCTGTTGAAGTGGCAAAGGTCGATGTTTGCAACCCCTGATATAATTGCCCTGGTTGGAGGCCAAGGTAAGCGGTGTTATTAACATAGCGTTCGTTATCGGCATAAGCAGTCGAGTCACTGTCTTCAGTGTAATACAGCGTACCCAAGGTAAAGTTGATACGATCATTGACTAGGCTGCTGCTTAAGCGAAACTCTTGTGACCATTGGTTTACATCTAAGGTACCTCCAGCGGTTGATTGTTGTGTACCGATAACACTATCTATATTACCATCCGCATTTCTGTATGAGCTAATTGATTCTAATTTGGTGCGTTCATTAAACTGCCATTCAATACCCAAGCGATGACCTTGTGCAGTATGATTGTTGGTGTCCTCTAAATATAAATCGGTTGAAGTTTGACGATCAGCATTTGCATCACCGGGTTTTAAGCTATCACTGGCTAATAACTGGATGTAAGGACTAAGGTAATCGGCATCAGAATAATCATAAGCGTAGTCAACGGTTAGTTTTTCGTTGGGCTTCCAACGTAATGCCCCCGTCACAGCACTTGTATCCATGTCACCGAAATTGCCGATAGATTTATCATCGGTTGACTCGATAGCGCCGTCACGACTAAAACTCGAAATGCTAAATCGACCGCTTAGGGTATCGCTAAAAGGGATATTAATCATGGTCTTAGATTTAAGTTCATTTTGACTGCCGACAGAAAACTCTTGCTCTAGTTCAAAATCATCTTGCGGCTTAATCGATACATAATTAACGCTACCAGCGAGAGCATTACGACCTGAGTTAGTCGTTGGCCCCCGGCTATAGACAACATCCTCTAAATCTACGACATCAGCGGCAAGACCAACCGTTCGACCCATGTATACATCATCATGGTTAATTGTTACGGCACTATTTTTTGTCGCTTGTGTATCTAGGCTGGTAAAACCTCGAATAAAAATAGCACGTGATGCTTTTGTTGTTGGTAACGGTACTAAATTTATCTCTGGGATTTGGGGGGCTTTTGTTTCTGCTGATGCGGGTTCTATTGTTGTCAGTGCCGCTTGGTTTTTCTCGTTAGCGATAACATTCACGGAGATTAATGAACTAACAATTATCGGAGCTATGGCTATGGTTTTACCTTTCATAATGAAGACCTATCCTTGGATTAACATTTACTTAACGATGTCAGAAAAGTATCACAGCAAATGCGCATTCTACTTATCATTTTACGCCAGAAGTAACAGGTTGTTAGTTATGTCGACGGATGATGTATAAAAGTTATTATATAATATCAGTATCTTAGTTTTATTTTATAGACCGGAGATAAAGTAGGAGACAGTTCGTCACACTTGGCGTTAAATGATAAATTTGATGTTGCTAAGCTGTGATATCGTTAGTTTGTTTTCACCATTCATACGTTAGGGATTAATTCATGGATACGAATAAAAAATGTCGATTAGCCGCTCTTTCTAGTGTCGTTATGTTGTCGACATTAATGACGGGTTGCTCAATGATTAATACGGATGCACAACCTAAGGCGCGGCCTGAATATAAACTAACAGAGTGGAAACCGAGTGGTGTGCCGAACGCCGGACCTATGAGTGATACCGTACCGGTATTAAATACGTTCCACACTATGCATGGCAGTATTAATAATACTGACCAGTTGATGATTGCGACTGCACCAGAGCAAAAGCTAGCTTGGGTTGCTGAAACTCAGTTTTATGTACCAGAAGGCCCTTCGATTGATCAGCAAGGTCATTTGTACTTCAGTCCTTTCCGCCCGAATGAAGATGTGAGTCTTGTTTCTCTTGATGGTAAAACGGGTGAGCGGCGTTGGACATTGCCTGCTAACGGCGACATAAATGGTTCTGGTGCAACGCTAATCCTTAACTCTCCAGAACATAAACAAGAAGTTATTTATCATTCGACTTATCATAATATTTGGGCTGTGACGACGGATGGTAATATTTTATGGACCCAAAAAACAGGGTTGAGATGGGATGATAGCGAGTCGATTGCACCACATGCTTGGGGGGTTAATTTCATACCAGGGTTAAACGCGTTAAGCGTGGTCACGGGTAATGGTAAAATAGTATTGTTTGACCGACTAACGGGTGAAGCATTGCTTGATGAAGCATTTGATTTACCGGGCTCGCCAGCGGTGACAAATTTGGATGCTCGTCCACCTGAATTTGTGCGTAATTGGGCTGACGAAGCCGCGGAAGTGCAATTTGGCGAATCAGAAAATACCGCTGGTTTATTTACGACTATTACCGATATTATCTTCGGTGGTGGTCGTGAAGTGACGAACTTCTATGCCAGCGACCCTATTTCTAATCGTCTCTATGTTGCAGCAACCGCGCCTGATGAACTTGATGGAAGCAAAGATAATGTATCTGAGCTTGGCGCCTTGTATGCGCTAGATATTGTTGCAACCACCGAAGGACATTACAAATTAGATATCGCATCACGTTTTGATTTTGATGGCGGTACGGGGGCGACACCATCAGTATCTAACGATGGTCAAAAAGTATTTACCACCGATGATCATGGTAATATCATTGCGCTATCTCGTGATTTAAAAGAAATTTGGCGTGTTAATGTCGGTGAGCAAATTGCGGCATCACCTGCCATTAGTGCTGATAATGGCGAGATTTACGCGATCACTATGCATAAAATTGTAAAAATACAAGACAATGGTGATTCAGGTGAATTAGTTTGGGACGCAAATATTGATGTATTCCCGGGGTTTAATTCGATTAATGCATTAACACCTACTATTACCGCGAACGGTATTGCTGTGAGTATTGGTGCGGTGAACAGTTTTGGTAGCATTGACCTTATGCTTGGCGTTGGTTTTGGCATACTCGATAAAAATACCGGCGAACTGGTTAGTTTTGTTGAAGGTGCTGAAGAATCGATCGCAGTAACGGTAGTCGCACCAGATGGGGGCTTTGCTATTGGTCATTCTCCAACACGTCGGTTAGCTGCAAAAGGCATATTAGGCGATAATGCTGCGCCAATTAAAGGCGGTATTGCTCGTTATGTACCAACCAATCCTGAGCTGCTCGCTCGTGATGCTGTGTGCATGGCCGTTCGTTATACTGAGCGCCAACAAGGCTACAGCAAAATTGATAATAGCGAAGCTTACCAGTGGGATAATAAACAAATTAGCGTGTTAGTGAATCAGGCAGAGAAAGCGCTTGGACGTGACGTGGGTGAGTTAACTCAAGAGTGTGAAGCATTAACGGTGCAATTAGATAAGACTTCAAACACAGCGTAACTTGGTCTGAACATTAAAATGAACAAGCGATGGTATATGCCATCGCTTTTTTTGGCTCGTTAGTCCTGAAAAATAGTAATAACGCGCCCCGTTTCTGAGTCATAGTTAATCGCCATTTTTGCTTTTGTTGGATCGTTGGTTGTATCCCCTAGGGTTCTTAAAATATAGGTGCACTGACTTAGATCACTTCCTGAACCGCTGTTACTGACCTTGTGGCGATAAGAGGTAAAGTCAGTATCATCAGATATTTTTTGTGATACAGAAGGGGGATCTAAAAGTAGTATATTCCATAATGAAACACAGCCTTGTGCACCTTTACCTATATTTTTAGGTTTAGACATATTTACATTTTTATCAATACCCAGTGGGAAGCCGCTAGGGTTTACGTCGATAGTACCATCTGCATAGCCAGGGATATTAGCCATGTTTTGGCTTAAACCTAAAATTTGATAACGTATTTGCACAAAGCTTACGGCTTCTTGGTAAGCGGCTGCAACGGCTTTAACACGGCTTATTTCAGCATCTTCACGGAAGTTTAAGAATTTCGGGAGCGCAACCGCAGCCATAACAGCCAAAATGATGATGGTAATAGCAAGTTCAACTAGAGTGAACCCTTGCGTTGATTTAAATTTAGATGTGATAACGTACCTGTTCATTTAATCCCTGATCTTATTTATAACTACATTGTAAAGTATTAGTCTGCTTGTTACTGGTAACAGTTCGCTTTCGAGGTTCGCTAACTATATTCGTGCAGCATTATATTATTAATAGTATAAATAATGAAACCACTCTTAATATTATATGCTTTAAATTAGTGTTATGTCGTTATATCTATTAGGTTTATTATTTTTTTACATAAGTAATTGTAATGTATTTGTGTTTGTTTATGAGATCTTCCCCTCTAATTGATTACTCCTTAAGTGTTAACATCTCGGCGTATTTACCTTTCTTTACGTATTCTTAATAAAAGAGATCAGTTATGTGGAATCGCTTGAATAAATCTATGATGTGTTGCCAAATGTTATTTGGCTTATCTTTTTACGGCGTAATGATTATTTTAACCCGCTTCTTTTTAGAAGATTTGGGTTATAGCGAAGCTGACACCATGATGGTTGTTGGTGCATTTTCTGCTATTGGCCCGCTGTTTGCGATTGCGGGTGGTTTCATTGCAGATAAGTTCTTAGGGGCTTATCGCTCGTTAACTATTGCTTATCTTGCCTTTGCCATGGGTTATGGCTTACTTGTTTTCGGTGCATCGGCTGGTAATGTACAGTTGTGTCTGGTTGGTATTGCGCTAGCCAGTTACGCCCGTGGTCTTATGTCGCCGTCATATCCTAGCTTGTTCAAACGCACGTTTACCAGTCAGGAAGATTTCGAAAATGGTTACCCAGTTAACTATTCTGTTAATAATGTTGGGGCATTTTTCGGCCAGTACTTGTTCCCTATGTTGGTACTTATCGTTGGCTTTAATGGTAGCTTCTTGTTATCTGCTGCTTTGGCTGGCGTTGCTTTCATTCTTCTTATCGCTTCTCGCAAACGATTTTTAACGGTTGGAGCTGAAATTGATCAAGCGCCGGTGAGTACAAAAAATTGGATTGCCTTTACTGCGTTATCTTTAGGTATGATAGGGCTAGTATTCTTCATGTTTTCGAACATGGATATCGGTCAGAATATCATCTATGCAATTGGTGCTGCTGCGATCCTTTACTTCATTTCGTTAATGCTTAAATCTGAACGCGCAGATGCTTTGAAGATGGGTACCATCCTAATCATGACGCTATTAACAACGGCTTTCTTTGTATACTACGGTCAAATGATGACATCTATGACCATGGTAACAATTAATACCATGCGTGGTGATCTGTTTGGATTTATCCCTATTGCCCCTGAAGCGGCAATGGCGATGAATTCACTGTGGTGTATCGTTGCTGGTCCAGTGATCGTATATGCATTCTTAACACTTGAAAAACGTAATATTAACTTTACCACAGCAACCAAAATCGGTTTCGCATTTATCTTAACGGCTATCGCATTTGGTATTCTTACCATGGCAGTATTGAACGTCGGTGAAGATGCCGTTATTCGCCCTGAAGTATTCCTCGCTATTCATTTCTTCCAAGCATTTGCAGAAGTGATTGTGGGTAGCATGGTGGTGGCATTCATCTTGTCTGTGGCACCTAAACACATTGAAAATTTCTCGGTAAGTTTATACTCAGTAGCGATTGCAATGAGTGGTATCGTTGGTGCGGTATTCTCTACATCTATTGCGTTAGAAAAAGGCCAAGAGGTCACTCAAGAAATCGTGCAAACAGTTTACGGTGATTACTTTAGCCTACTAACAGGCTTAGCAGTAGTGATGGTTATTGTCGCATTCATGGCTTCATTTGTTATTCGCAAGATGCTTGAAAAGAGTAAAGAAGCTGAAGGTATGACTCCAGCTGAAGCGTAATAATGTATTGTTTTAAATAATACGTTAGGGTTTTGACTTAGGATATAAGTTATTGAGCTACTATATAAGTTATTGACCTGCGAATTTACATATGAAAAGAAGGCTTCTAAATTGATATTAGAAGCCTTCTTTATTTCTATTCTAATACTTGTTGAACCTTTTTTATAGCATCAACACTGCCGTCTATCCCATTCAATAAATGACATTTTAACCTGTTCAGAAATATAATTATTGGTAAAGGGAAGGAGTTTAGAATCACTCTTGGTATTATTTATTTTTCACTGCTAACTTGGAATTGTCCAGTTCTGGTTCGTGTAATCATGCTAAGTCGAATTTGCCCCTTTTCTTGTTAGAGTTGCAACTCACTCACAATATTTTCCATCTTTTAACTGGATGCGAAGGCGATTCTGCCTTCATAGCGACTTACAAAACAAAAAAACAGTGACCAAATTCACTTGGCTACTGTGTAACTCATTTTTTGGGGGGACGAGCGATTCTGGAGCTATTTTTATGTTCAAAAATCACATTTTGAATATCTATTTTGTTACTACCAATTATCCTTGCAGACACTCGGAAGCGTCTAACTAATTCTTGCGATTCACTTCCATTGCCAGTGCGTTACTCATGAGTTACTTTTTTAATAAACCCCCTGCAAATTGTCACTTTTTAATCTATATTTTAGAGACCATAACCTTTCGTAAAGTGTGTTTTTTATGAAAGTTGAGGCATTCTACAGCCCATTAAAACGTTAAAGTTATGGACTATATCAATGAAAACTATTCGTAGTGACTGCACATGTTTCGCATAATAGCGACCGCTTAAAAGATGCGGGTGCGGATCAAGTATTAGTGCCTTATGCCTACGTGGATGCAGAAGCTGTTGATAATTTAATGGGTAAACATTCGGGCCAGATGTCGCTTAATAGACAGATATCTGAATGAGGAAATAGAACCCTCTTTTTCAAATCCAGGATACTTTAATTTTACAAGACCGTTTTTCAATTCAACCGTATGTGTAGGGTAACGGTATTGGTGATCATACCAATAACATAGATCTATAAAGTGGAGGTCAAAATGTTCACCCATAAATTGACCAAGACATAAGACCGAAATTAAATTTCATGAAAAAAGTTCTCATTTTCTCCATCCTACTCACAGTAGGACTGATTGGATCGCAGCTACTCCCAGGGTACTTCAGAGATTCATACCATATCATTTCTGAGTTGATCACAGTTTTTACACTCATTGGTCTAGCATTTATTATGATCAATGTTGGTTACGAATTTGAATTGGATAAATCAAAACTCAGAAGCTATGGCTGGGACTATGTCGTTGCTATGACTGCAGCAGCTTTCCCCTGGATATTTGTTACCCTCTATTTCGTCTATATCCTAGGTCCTGAAGGTGCTACAAGCTGGGAAGATTGGAAGCCTGCGTTGGTCATCTCCCGATTTGCTTCTCCCACTTCTGCAGGGGTCTTGTTTTCCATGTTAGCAGCAGCTGGACTTAGTTCAACCTGGCTGTTTAGAAAGGCACGTATACTGGCGATCTTTGATGATCTGGATACAGTATTGCTCATGATTCCTCTGGGAATTCTGATGGTCGGAGCGTCCTGGCAAATGGGGGGCGTTGTATTGATTATGGCAATCCAGCTTTTTTTTGCCTGGACTTACCTTCACCGTTGGTCTATCCCCCTATCTTGGCCTTGGGTATTGGGTTACGCTGTGGCCATTGTTGGCATATCGAAAATGATCTACATCACCAGCATCCTCATCGACCAGCAAGTTCCCATCCACATCGAGATACTCTTGCCTGCCTTTGTGCTCGGTATAATGATGAAGCGTCCAGAAAGGATCCGCCCCCACCTAGACGACAACCGGGAAGAACATATTGAGGGACCGGGAAGTCCCCAGGAGCAAAAAGTTGCCACGATTGTATCTTCTATTTTCATCTTTCTGGTTGGACTGAATATGCCAGAGATTTTTAATAGTGATCTTGCCAGCTCAGATCCGCAGCTAAGTCCTGGAATGATCGCTTTTCATGTATTTATGGTCACCATCATTTCAAATGTGGGCAAGATGTTCCCAGCTTTTGTCTATAAGCGTGAAGCCCATTGGAAAGAGCGATTAGCACTGGCAATAGGCATGTGGCCACGTGGTGAGGTAGGAGCTGGTATTCTGGTTTTGGCTCTGGGCTATGGTATTGGCGGCTCAATGGTAACAGTGGCTGCTTTGAGTCTTTCTGTAAACCTTCTCCTTACTGGCTTCTTCATCTGGATTGTCAAAGCATTACTCAATTCAACCCCCGTTACTGACAAAAGTGTTTGATATGAAGAAAAAAGCGAATTTTTCGGATCATAATTGACCGTTTACATAGGTATCGCATCGCTTAATGAGGTGTTAATCTCAATCTAGCCATACTTTCTGTAATGCGAACAGTGCCCTTTGAAGCTTATACTCTAAGCCATCCTGTCCAACGCAGTAACGCTAAGTCTGTGTGAACACCAAGGGACTTTGACCTGACAGGAAGATAAGAATAACAGATAGCAATGCTGTAGAAGATCGTTTCCAGAATACAAAAAAGCACTGAACGTATTCACGTTCAGTGCTTTTCTTTTACCATTATTTACTTACATATAAACGATGGAATATATTCGCTTAACCTTTATAGATTTTCGGGTTAAACGCATCACGTAACCAGTCACCAAGCAGGTTGATTACCAGAACAAGTGTTACTAGCAATACACCTGGGAAGGCTGTGATCCACCAAGCTCCAGAGAAAATGTACTTAAAGCCGGTACTGATTAATGCACCCAGTGAAGGTTGGTCAACTGGTAAGCCTAGGCCTAGGAACGACAATGCAGCTTCTGACATGATGGCATTGGCAATCTGCACTGTTGAAATCACTAGGATAGGGGACAAGCAGTTTGGCAAAATGTGTCTAAACATAATACGCATCGACTTTAAGCCCATCACTTGTGCGGCTTCAACGTATTCTTTTTGTTTCTCGGCCAATACCGATGCACGAATAGTACGTGCATACTGGGGCCATTCGGCAACACCAATGATCACCACGAGCATGACAACGGCATACTGACTAAAAAATTCACTACCAAAGCTGGCTTTGAAAATGGCCGAGACAATAATCGCCACCATCATGGTGGAGAAAGATAGCTGCACGTCTGCAAAACGCATCAGGAAACTATCAATACGACCACCGAAGTAACCTGCAGACAGACCAATAACAATACCTAAGATTAACTGCACGCCAACGGCTAAGAAACCAATCGTCAGTGATAAGCGTGAACCATAAAGCATGGTTGATAAGATGTCACGGCCTTGATCATCAGTACCTAATAAGAAACGTTCGTCACCGTCTTCTAACCAAGAAGGGGGTAATTCAGAATCCATGATATCGATACTGGTAATATCATACGGGTCTGTTGGTGCAATTAATGGCGCGGCAAAGGCGGTGATCAAGAATGTTAAAAAGATCGCAAAACTGAACATTGCGACCTTATCTCTTAAGAAATAATAGATAAGGTCAGAGTTTTTAAAGCGTTCCCAGCGAGTAGGAACATGAGAAGAAGTCACTGTGTTCATACTAATTATCCTTTACCTGTAATGTTTACTGTTGGGTTAACGAACCCGTATAACAGATCTACAAGGGTATTTGTTACCACAAAGATTAAACCTACAAAGATGACATAAGCCGTAATTAAGGGCGTATCAACACGGTTAATCGCTTCTAAGAATAGGAAACCTGTGCCAGGCCACTGAAATACTGTTTCGGTTAAAATGGTGTAAGCAATCATAGTACCGATCTGTACACCACCAACAGTGATCACAGGTAACATGGTATTTTTAAGGGCATGTACGTAGTAAATTTTGTTTAAAGCTAAGCCTTTGGCTTTAGCAAACTTGACGTATTCAGAACTTAACGCTTCAAGCATTTCAGAGCGAACCAAGCGGATGAAAAGTGGCAACATGATAGAAGCCAATGAGATGCTTGGTAAAATCAAGTGTAAGAAACCATCCATAGTGAGGAAACCTGTTTCCCAACCCATGATATTGACGGTCTCACCACGCCCATAAGAGGGTAGCCAGCCTAGTTCGATAGAAAAAACATACATCAACATGATTGCAGTTAAGAATACTGGCACCGAAATACCAACACTACTTACTGCCATGATTAATTTTGTTAGTGCACTCTTGGGATGGATTGCCGAGTAGACACCTAACGGGATCGACACGAATACAATTATGATCGAGGCACCGAACACCAGTTCTAGCGTTGCTTGAAGTTTATCGAAAATAACTTCAGCTGCTGGTTTTTTAAAGAAATACGAGGTACCTAAATCACCTTGTAATGCATTAACAAGAAAACGGCTATATTTAGTTATGTACGGATCGTTAAGACCGAGTTCATCACGCAGTGCTTGGCGTTCGTCTTCTGATACAGATTGACCAACTAATTCGCGTAATGGATCGCCTAGATTATCTTGAATGGAAAATGCTACCAAACTGATCACGAACATTACTACCAAGGCCTGAAATAGGCGTTTGATCAGAAATGTGAACATTCCTTGTCTCCCCAAGTCATATTAAATTTATAACTTTTATAGTTATATTTTTGTAAAAACAATCGGTGTTTCTATCCTTATTTGTTGATAAAAACACCGTATAGTTAAGCTATTAAATAAGCTGCTATTTATTAGCCGCTTATTTAATTGTCGTTAGTTAACGGTAAATATTATTTAACGACAAGGTCACCGAAGTACGGGAAGTTTAGTGCGTTTACAATCGGATCAATTTGTAGAGTCGATTTTGCGCCCCAAGCTAGATCTTGCCAATGTAGCGGCACGAAAGCAGCTTCGTCATACAAGATGTTTTCAACACGTTGTAGCATCACGCCACGTTTTGCTGTGTCTGTTTCAGCATTTGCGCTGTTTACTAACTTATCAACTTCAGCGTTTGAGTATTGACCGCAGTTATAAGCACCACGACCCGTTTCAGCGTCTTTAGTCATCGTTAAGAACTCAGAGAAGTTAGCTGAATCTTCAGTATCTGAATGCCAACCAATCATCATCATGTCAGCTGAACAAAGATCAAACTCAGGCCAGTACTGTGCTTTTGGCATGGTCTTAAGATCAACTTTAATGCCGATTTTAGATAGCATTGAAGCGGTCGCTTGGGCGATTTTTGCATCGTTAACATAACGGTTGTTGGGTGCCATCATTGAAAGTTTAAAGCCATTTTCATAACCCGCATCTTTCATTAACTGTTTCGCTTTTTTCAAGTCATAACGTGGCACTAGGTCAGCGTCATAGCCTGCGTAACCAGCTGGACCTTGTTGGCCAGCTGTAGTACCAAAGCCTTTCATGATCTTCTTAACAATTGCGTCATTATTAATTGCATGTACGATAGCTTGACGTACGCGTACATCTTTAAGTGCTGGATTGCTGTTTTGGTTCATTTGGAACGTGATGATACGCGTACCAGAAACTGTTACTAGATCTACATTCTTCGCGCTTTTAACACGTTTTTGATCGTTTGGCGCAACAGGGTGGATCATATCTACATCACCAGAAAGCAGCGCTGCAACACGTGTCGCATCTTCTTTAATTGGCACAAGTGTTAGCTTGTCAACGTTACCTGGTGATTGCTTATCCCAGTAACCGTCGAAACGTTCGAATACAACTTTTACGCCTTGCTCACGAGAAGCAACAGTGAATGGACCTGTACCAGATACGTGTGTTGATGCATATGAGCTACCGTGTTTAACGATTTCAGACTTATCTTTACCGTCAGTTTTACCTGTGTAGAACTTCTTATCCATTGGGAAGATATAAGTTGCTGTTTGTAGCACCAGTGGGTACGGTTCTGAAGACACGATCTCTACCGTGTAGTCATCAATCTTGGTCATTTTTTCGTATGGAGAGAAAACGTTTTTGAAATCAACTGATGATTGTAGACGGTTGAATGTCCACACCACGTCGTCAGCTGTTAGTTGGTTACCAGAGTGGAATTTTACGCCTTGGCGTAGGTGAAAACGGAAAGTTGTGTCATTAACACGCTCCCATTTTTCAGCGATACGGCCTTCAAAATCAAAATCTTTGGTAAAACGAACCAGCGGATCAAACAGCATGTGCGACATCTGTAGTGTACCACCAGATAGCTGCTCATGTGGGTCAAGCGATACTGGGTCTGCATCATAAGCAACAGTAATGTCTGCTGCAGCAGCGCTAAAGCTTAGGCCTGCGGCCATTAGGGCAATGGCTAGTTTGGTCTTTAAGGTTTTCATTTGCATAACTCCTTCATGCTGGGACGTGACGCCCGTATATGTTGTGTTTATTTTTTTTATTGTTTAACTGTTGTTTTTTCGTATTCTTGTTATCACGAACAATTCATAGCTAGCTGGCTAATTTGTCTCGTAGGCCTTTAAATTCAGGCATTAACGACACAAGATGTTGGCTGTATTCATGTTGAGGATTGGTAAATAATTCTTCTGTCGGTGCGACTTCAAGGAGTCTACCTTTTTGCATGACACCAACGCGGTCACTGATTTGGCGAATAACAGGCAAATCATGACTGATGAATAACATGGTTAAATTCAGTTCGTCTTGTAAATCTTTAAGCAAGTTAAGGATCTGCGCTTGTACCGATACATCAAGTGCGGATGTTGGTTCATCACAAATCAATAAACGCGGACGTGTTGCCAGTGCACGAGCAATTGAAATACGTTGACGTTGACCGCCAGAGAATTCGTGTGGGTATTTAACCCCTGCCATTCTACCCAGTCCCACATGATCAAGTAGATCA
>NZ_JASJHF010000131.1:0-5569 GCF_033791185.1 Moritella sp.
TACGTGTTAATAATGAATATACTTATTTGAACGTACGATGCCTACCCTGGCTGACATTCCATCCACCCATTTAAGTTCTATCTTCGTCCACCTTTAACGTTGCGCAAATTAATGGTTTCAGACATGTCCTTTGCGTGTTCAGTAACAGACTTGAGAGTACCCGTTTTTTTACAATTCATTATTGTATTGGTTAAGTCGCCTTTTTGAATAACATAGAGATACCAGTTTTCACCCAACATACCCTCTGGGGCGGTAGTCTTTTCAACCTTTATTACATGGTATTTACTGTTTATTGAATCATCGTGCATTTTTTAATACCTTTTATTTAACCTGTAGTCAAACATTTGAATCTTGTTTAAAAACATCTACATTACAACTCTTATTATAAAATGAAAAAAGTATGTTCATGAGTTAGTACTGTTGATGAGCACTTAACCCACTTCGACTACATTTAGCATTTCAAGGACAGGTCCTGGTTAGGACGCTTATGAAAGAGAAATGATGACGGCTGATATATCCTGGTCACTTTAAAGCAAGGTATAGCTTGTTTTTTATTCTTTAATGCCTCAATTAGCGTTGAGACCCACTCACTATAGTCCTTTATGGCGTAATATATAAGGTGCCAGGCAAAATAATAGTTGTCGATAAAACTCAAATTTTTCCAGGGTATTATCGGTTTTTTACACATTTATGTAATTAAGCGCCATTTACTGCTTGATGAGCGGGCTTTCCTTTGACCATCACTGGCAACTATTTTTTTCTTTAACGTTCGCATTTAGCCACTGACTGGCACATCCATATTTCGTGCAAAAGTTGGCGCACAAAAAAGGGCAAGACCGCAAGATCTTACCCTTTGAGCTCACAACCCATAATAGTTGTAAGTTTGACCTGTAATGTTTTACATATAGGCCATACGCAACTTACTAATTAAAGTGCTACGATATTTTCTGCCTGAGGGCCTTTAGCTCCCTGTGTGACAGTGAATTCAACTTTTTGACCTTCATTCAAGGTTTTAAAGCCTGAACTAGAGATGGCACTGAAATGTGCAAAAACATCAGGGCCAGATTCTTGCTCGATAAAGCCAAAACCTTTAGATTCGTTGAACCATTTTACGGTGCCGGTTGTAGTAGACATGTTATTTCCTGTTAATTTAATTTAAATAGTGTTTGGCCTGGTTATAAAAAACCATAATGCCGCTTGGCGAGAAGGTGTTGCTGATAAATATGAAGAACAGGACGAGAAACTATAGATGTGACACGAAATGGTATTGCATAGATGTAAGTAGTACTTTCAAGCTACGGGGAGTGTACGCCTTAAATGGATTTATTTCAACTCTTATAAATACTAAAGTGAGGTTTAAGGGGTGAATATTTTCAGTCCTCCTGAATTAGCCGATATTAATCGGCTAATTGCTGTATGATGAACGGGCTTTCTTTAGCTTTCCTTGGGTCGTTCTCTGGCCTTTCTTTTGCTTTCCTTTAGCGAACCTTTAACTTCTTGTCTGCTTTGCAGACTGTCTTTTAGTCTGTTACGTGTTTTTAAGAGAAGATTACTTTAATTGAATAACGGCTCACCGCTGGTGAGTTAGCTGTGCATTTGAAACGCAGCTAGTGCTTTGTTCGTGATATATCAACGCGTATATGTATGACCATAATCTGATATTGATAGTGGTTATGGTAATGGAAAACTCTTCTACAGATATTTTCTTAATGGGTGTAAAGCACATAAGTGCTAGTGTCCTACCCGGTTTATATACCCTAAATGAACAACACGTTACCCCATACAATAAAATTCTAAGGAGAATTTAATATTACTAATCATATAACAACCGCACTACTCTTAGCCGCTGGCACTGGATCTCGCTTGCGCCCATTAACCCTTGATGCACCAAAATGTCTTACAGAAGTTGGCGGCGAACCCATACTTGGGCGCCTGGTTGATAATCTCCGCTTACAGGGCATTACTCGCCTGGTAGTGGTAACGGGATACCTGGATCATTGTATTCATGAGTTTCTTGAACACAACGCTGCTGATTTTCAAGTTGATTACGTGTTTAACCCTGTCTACCGAACAACCAATAATATCTATTCGCTCTGGTTGGCACGAAAAATTATCGAAGAGTCATTCGTGTTGGTAGAAAGTGATCTGGTTTTTGAAGATTCTATGTTAGCGCCGATGCTGATACCAGACAGAATTGCGATTTCTAACACCCTGCCATGGATGAATGGAACAGTTGTTGAACTTAACACTGATAAAAAAAGTGTGAAAGCATTTCACGTTAGTCATAACGTTGATGATGCGCGTCAGTATAAAACCGTTAATATTTACAGTTTGTCCTTGCAAAGTTGGCATAAGGTATCTGCACGATTAGACAGTTATGTAGAAGATGGGCGTGTTGGAGAATATTATGAAACAGTATTTGCCGATATGGTAGCTGAAGGCTCACTTGAATTAGATGCAGTTTTCTTTGATGAAAACAAATGGTATGAAATCGATTGCATGAAAGACCTGCAACAAGCAGAGTTAATGTTTCCTCGTGTTACGCAAATTGGTCTGTCAGAAACTGTTCATCTTGGACGTGTAGCCCGTGGTTTTCCAGCCATTGGTTTTCCAGCCATTGGTTTTTCAGCTACGGGTTCTCCAGCTAATAGCACGAACGGTATCGATTCAGTCGCTAAGCTAATGACTTCAGATAATGTAGTTTCCATTAATAAGTTAGTGCCTGAGAAAGATCTATGACAGACATAACACATCCAGTAAACGAGTCAGTAAACGACTCAGTAAAAGAGCCTGTGGCATATCAACCATCAATTATCTCTTTTGCCAATGATCTGGCAAACCTGTGTTCTCTGGCCGGACTTTTATCAGCTGTATTGGCGATCTTTTTCGCTATCGTCGGTAACTTTCCCGCTGCAATGATCGGACTGGTGTGGGCCGTATTCTTCGACTGGAGTGATGGCAATATCGCACGGCGCATGAAAGACCGGACCGATAAGCAGAGACTGTTCGGTGGTCAGCTTGACTCATTGATTGACATTGTCAGCTTTGGCGTTGGTCCTGCGGTTGTATTACTCAGCTACGGTGATTTTAGTCCCTGGTTTTTGCCGGGTGCTTTTGTTATTGTAGCGGCAGGCGTGCTTCGATTAAGTTATTTTAATGTCTATGGTCTAGTCGACAAAGCAACGTTTCAGGGTTTAGCCATTGATAATAACGGTATATTTTTGGTTCTATTTTTTGTTTTAAATGGTTTTATCAGTGCGTCAGTTTTTACCTCATTGCTTTATGTTTTGATACTGGCATTGGCGGCGTTAAATGTATCGTCGATTAGAACGCCAAAGCTTAGTGGTGGCGCCTGGTATTACGGCATTGTCACATACACTCTAGTATCGACCTCGTTTTATGGTTGGCAATTACTGAAGTAAAATCAACGGAGTCAGGTTCGATTGGTTTTCTTTGAATTAAGCAGGGTCAGAACACGGTCGTTTCTATTATTAGCGAAAACTGTGGTCTGCCCCCTATAATTCTATTGCCATTATTCATCTACACATCAGTGCCATGCTTTCCATAACAAAGAACCACCACTGATCAGTAACAACACGCCAATAATTGCCAGCTGCTGACGGTGCGAGATTCCCAGATGAACCTTGTCACCCAGATAGAGGCCAATACCTACCAGCGGAATTGCCATCAACAACGAACTAAACATCTCTTCCTGAAATAACAGGCCCATGGTCAGGAAAGTAACAACACGTAGTGCTCCGTCGAGCATAAACAGTCCCGATAAAGTGCCACGAAATTCAGTTTTGTCATGCACACGATGCGTAAGGTACACAACGTACGGCGGCCCGCCAGTACCAAACATTGCGCCGATCATGCCACCACCTAGGCCAGTGGGCAGCGCCCACCAGCGGCTAATCAACTTTTCACTGTGAATATTAAACAGGTAACGCACGCTGAAAAAGATTACAAATAACCCCAGCCCTGTCAGCAATGGTTCACGCGGCAAATTGACCAATAAGACAGCGCCAATCAGCATACCTATGATAGTCGTTGGTAACAGGAAGCGAATTTCATCCCAACGCACCTGGAGGCGCATATGGCGACTGAGTACAATCGATGCAACAAGATCCAGAACCAGAACCATGGGTACGACAAACGTCAATGGAAGGAAATGGGCTAACAACGGAATAGCAATCAGGCTGATCCAAAACCGGTGATACCGCGTATGAAATAAGCTGACAGGAGTATAAAAAAAGCAGCGAGATAGATGTCAAATGTCATATAAAAGGTGTGGCATGATGTACAGTCGTTAAAGTTGCTGAATTAACAACTCCGGGTCATACGCCATATAAGCGATTAAAAGGAATAGGAGTGAACGCCCCCCTGTTAATCAGAACCCAACTCCCTCAAACCATTGCCCAGTGCATCAAGGCCGCCTCTTAACACATCTTCGGAGCAGGCATAGCCAAGCCTGATATGGCCATCCATATTAAAATACTCGCCAGGATTGACCATTACACCGTGATCATCAAGCAACTTATGGCATAGTTCTGTTGAAGACATATTTACCCGGTATTTCGGAAAACACATTACACCGCCGTTGGGCTGCACCCACTCCACGATATCCTGGTTAGCATCCATCCATTTGCTAAGCACCTTGAAGTTGGACCTTGAATGCTTCATGAATCGCTGCACAAGGTGATTTCTGGCATTGCGCAGTGCGTAGGCGGTCATCAGTTCACCTACATAGGAAGAAGAGCCGTTAGCATGCGCTTTGGCACGCTGACACTCGGCTGCAATTTCTGGTGACGCGATTATCCAGGCGGTTCTCTGGCCACCCAATCCGTAAACCTTAGTCATGCTGCTGGTAATGATGACGTTAGGCAGTCCAAAGGCAGAAACCTGGGGGTCAGCGGCTCCATCGAGAAAAATCTCATCGATCAGAACATAAATTCCTTTCGCCTGCGCAATCTCAGCTATTTTCTTAATCTCTAGTTCCCTGTCCGCCACCACTCCGGTCGGGTTGTTCGGGTTGGTAAGCACAATGAGTTTTGTCCTGTCGGTGATTAGCTCCTCCAGTGCGTCAACATCCAGACGAAATCCATCTTCAAATCGCCTGAGCCACGGGATCTTTCGTGCTGCCATCGTCTTGGGTGTTAGCCACATCGGCTGGTAACCGGGCTGCTCTATGATAAATTCATCTTTTTTCTTCAGGGTCGACAGGAATACGAGAAAATTGGCCTGGGTGCCGCCTGAGGTAGTAACAATGTTATTAATCTCGCAGCCATAAATTTCCATCAGAATCTGCTTGAATTCGTCAGCACCATGGGGGTCACCCCGTCCAAGATCAAGTTCTGGACCAAGGTCGTATTGCACCAGTTCGTCATACTCTCGTTTGGAAAGGCCTTTCATTTTGCTGTACGCCAGAACAAACTCAGCGCGTTCGTGGTTATTCTGAAGCCATTCGAAGAGTTCTATGCGTGGAATATTCATATGCCTATATTGAACCAATGCGCTATAGATTGCTTAATAAAACACTTCTTTTTACCTTTTATCTGACTACTACCTG
>NZ_JASJHF010000132.1:0-6121 GCF_033791185.1 Moritella sp.
TTCCTCAATAAGCAAATATTGATCACGTTCGTAAAGCGATTATTGAAAATATCACTAAGATGCTCGCCTGCAGCATTCGGTTCCCGAAAATATACGAGCTCCAACACTCGCTGTACCCACATCAAATTCATCAACCAAACCTGTAAGTCCAGAGCCTGTAATAATTGTGGCACCAAAGCCACACATTGCTGGGTGCAAAACCAGCAATGTGTCAGATTGTGAATGGCAAAACTACACTGAATACCAGCCGGAGTCTTATTTGATGAAGTAAGCTCCCGTGGGGTTCAAGGTAGCATTGCGATGCTTCGGCGTTATGTTCGACAGTTTAAGGAGCAAAAAACTGAACCGATTGTTCGCTTCGAGACCTTGCCTGAGGAACAAATGCAAATTGACTTCACCATAATTCACCGAGGTAAATGGCCTTTAAAAGACAAACTAAATGCTCTTCAACTCATGTCAAAGTGTCCAGCTTTCATCTTAGCGATGTATTATAGCGAACGTTAAACCCTGTATAAACACACAGTTAAATACTGTATAATTTACACGCCAGTCTGTTAACTAAGTGGATGTTTTATGCGAGTACTTTGCTCTGAGTGTGGCGATAAAAGCCGCATACAAAAAACGAATAGAATTTCGATTGAATACACTGATTTATATTGCAGTTGTAGTAATCCAGAATGTGGCCATTCATTTGTAATGAATCTAAGCTTTAGCCACACATTAAGTCCGTCAGCAAAAAGCGCTAGTAAGCTGGCCTTTGAAATGCTGAAATCACTCGATCCCAGCCTACAGAAAGAACTTAAGCAGAAGCTTGCAATGTTGTAATAGCAGAACCTGGTTAAGAGGGCTTTGCTATTACAACATCTAAAATTGTTCATTTGGTCTAATCAATCGACTTATCTAAACGTTCGGTACTACAAGATCCATTCAAAACACCCATACGCCTTACCGTCTGCATTCATTGTCTGCAGAGTCGTTCCATTACTATCTACAGTAATAAGATACCGGTTGATACACGGCTCATCATTTAACGCTGTAATAATACTGCTTGCATCAACCACCTTTCTTTTCTAATACTCGACGCTGAAACAGCTTAGTAAGACTCCACTTAAACTTAATTTTTTTCATATCTACTAACTCCATATCTATAATTTAATGTCGGTATTTATTAATAAGATCCTGCTGTCACCACGTAGCTAAGCAGCAACGCGGTCTACTTGTGCCATATTAGATCCAACAAGGGCTTGCGCGACAGGTGGACACACCGCGTTACCGCACCTGGCCACTTGCTTTGCTTTCGATAGTTTTTTACCCGCGCTGTCATGACTAATAAGATAACTCGCTGGAAACCCTTGAGCGGCGAATAACTCATGGGGCTCAAGCATACGCATGCCTATATCAATAATTTGATAATCTTCACCTTTAATCGTAACCAACCCAAAACGATCTCGAGTCGTCACGGTATGCAATGGCTTATCACATCGATGAGGATTGCCGGTGCCGTAGTACTCCACTAAAAACGCCCTTACCTCACCGATATGAAAACCGCCTGCAGAAATGGTATGCACCGGTTCATTTGTGCAGTGACCGATATTAGTACCGCGCAGTTTAACCATATGACTGGTCACTAATGCGAAATGACCTCCTTTCACTTGGGCGCAAATTGTTCTTAATGGCTCATCTGCAGGCATATTTCGTTGACTAGAGGCATTCGCATGTTCTGTAATAAATGGCATTGAACATTCAGCCGGTACAACAAAAGGCTTATCTGCATTGAATATAAATTTGTCTAAGCCCTTCGCTATTCTTTTCATCGTATTTTCTGCTAATGGGCGTTTTCGGTTAAAAATAGATCTAACCGGAATATGCCAATCAATAATATCCGCCGCCGTTCTATAAGGTTGTAAGCCTTTGCCGTGTGTCGGCGCGGGCCACTCAATCGGTTGGCCATCATTTCTTGCGACTAAAAATAAACGCTTTCTAATGGTCGGAGCACCATAATCACAAGCAGATAATATTTTCCATTCAACGGTATAGCCTAAGCCTTTCTCTATCGCGGATAAGTCAAAATCATCACCTAACGCATATTTCACATCATCAATAGCGGGATGATCAAGTGATAAGCCCGTTGAAAGTGCGGCAACAAATGCCTTAAATGTTTCGCCTTTTCGCTTTTTACAGGGTTTACCATCAAGTACTGGTCCCCAAGTTAAAAACTCTTCCACATTCTCTAACATGATCATGCGGACAGGAACCAATGCAGCCCAACGAACGGCGACCCAAGCTAATCCACGAATATGTTTATTTACAGGCGTAGCACCTTTCGCTTTTGAGAAATGTTTACAATCCGGTGAAAACCAAGCCAAACCGACCGGGCTACCATTACATGCTTCGACCGGATCAACATCCCACACTGATTCACAATAATGCCTTGTCTCTGGATGATTCATTTTATGCATATCGATAGCATCCTGGTCATGGTTAATTGCAATATCAACATGTCTGTTTAAACCTAATTCCATACCTGTAGAAGCACCGCCACCACCCGCAAAGTTATCAACAACAATTTCACCTGGTTTAAGCATGTTGATACTCCATATGTTCCACCACCCGTTTCTTATTACGCATATTCCCACCCATTTTTACCTCTCGGTATTAAGTAACCTTCTTCACCCAGCGCCTTCAATATTGCGCTAATCTTCTCTGATGCAATGCCACTGAAATGCTCACGCGCACAGGCAATATTGGGGCGCTCAATCGAAGCGATTGAAACGGTCATCAAAACCAACATTTAGCACACGGTTGCAGCGCAAAACAGGAACGATTTAACTCGACCTGGTGACGTTGTAACTGCACGGCTAAAGCGGTATTTACCCGACTCAAGCACAAGGCTAACTAACCCCATTACAATAGGAAGTCCAGCAGGCAATCCAAGGTTATACATAAAAATATACGTGAGATATGCAGATACAATGGCTGCCGATATCCCCGTTATTATTGCGTGGTCGTTACGTTTTTTAATATTCTTCATTACATTTATGGCCCTCACAAATTAATTGGCCAACATAGATAAAATTAACGATGCTGCCGCTGTTTATTTTTTTCTTCCACCTCAAATAGCAACATCATTAGATACTCCACAACATCACGGTTATCATTCACGGTATCTTGCGCTGCAGCGATATCGATAAAATCTTTAGCACGCTCTTGTAAAACGTTCATAACTGACCTCAATAAAATACGACGGTGCAAGCGCACTGTAGCTTTGGGGATGTGTAACTATAAATAACTCACGGTTTTTAATTATCGCAGTGCTTCGTCCCCCCCAATCCCAACTTTCCCAGTCTTCCCAACCAGGCACAAAATGAGTGGTATTTGTTCTCTCACAATCGGGACTATCCCAGCCGTCCCATACCTCAGGCACGTCAGGTTTAATGTCGATCAACTCTGCAGGGTGATAGTGACCATCAGCATAATAATTACCCCTCAATTTTATCAGGTGGTCATCGCCGACCTTAATATGAGCGCCCTTTTCCAGAACCGTGACCAGGTGATCATCAAAATTAATACCGCGCCTTTTCAAAAGCGCTTTAATGCCAGTATTTAATCTGCCGCTTGGGGAGCGCGTACAGTTAGTGACAGAACTCCGAGACTAAACCAAATTCATTTTATTGCGGATAACCAAACACCACTCCAGAGCAGGGCATGCAGATATATGAAGCTGATTCGACATTGCTGTAAAACTCACTCTCGTCACCACAGCAATTGCAATGCTGCTTAATCATATCCCCTGCTTTTCTTAATTTACCGACAACACCTTCAAGATAAGAACCCGCGTACTCATCCGTAGCCGGCTTTTTCTTTGGTCTTATGTATTTATCGAAGAAGTCAGCCTTTGATAACGGGACAAAACGACTCTCTTTAGTGTTGTTTTCGTTTCCAGTAGCCTCCGGCTGGCTCTGGTTACAGTTATTTTCAGTGCTCCAAGACGTAGCTCCGCTACTTTTTAGGGCCTTGTCCGCACTCGCTAGGGCAGATTTACTTACTAATTTAAAATTACCGTTTGTGGTGAGTATCGTTTTACAAAGCCAAGAAAAACCAATGACCTTACGTAGCGTTTCGCCATAACGATTTACACTTTTTTCAACAACCAATTTGGCTTCTTGCGCAGTTTCACAGAATTTAGCCCAACGGCTTTTATCAGCATGGTCAAACATGGCTAAACAATCAGGGTTAAACACCACATCTTCACGTTTAGCACGGCGAACCGTTCGCCATAAACTCACCGATACACTACCGAATGACTGGAACTGTTTAATACGGTGAGTTGACGACCAGGCGCGGGCTTTAAAAGCGTTAAGTTCGGAATCACTTTCTGGTAAGAATGAACCCGTCACATTTTTAGCGATGTATTTGGCGATATAGGCAGTAGCACCGCCTTTTTCTGGGTCATTTTCTTCCACTACAAAGCGTGGCGTAATATCATCCCCAAGTTCTTCTCTATCTTCTTGCGTGGCATAGTGCTGCATCACTTCAATTATTCTCGCTTTATCGTCTGGATGACAAAATAAAAAGTAATGACCATGAACAGTACCGTCTTTGTGTGGTTCAGATACGCGAGTACCAAAGAAATCAATATCCTCTTTCCCTAGCACCGCACGAACAAAACCCCACAATTTCATCATACGTCTCGCGCCTTTTTTCACGCTTGAGCCATCCCATTTACTCGAATTTCGGTGATATTTACTTGCTAATGTCCATGTAAAAAATAGCGCTGTATAACCTTTACTTACCGCTAATTCCTCAAAACCTCTGGTTTTTACCATCATTTCGATATGACGGTTTCGAGGGTTTGACGTGGTACGTTTAACAACTTCTTTTAAATCATACTGCTCACCAGTGTCTTCATTCACTAGACATGTCGCTTCAATAAAAGCCATGGCTTTACGTTGTGACTCAGTCCAATTTCCATAAGAAATATCAGATATCATTTTTGATTGATGCTTACCATTCCCTACACGGCCTAGCGCTATTTGAGTGTACTCAATGTAGAAACGGCGCAAAGATAAAAACTGTTTCAAAATCCAGTCATCACAAATCATTTTTTTAATGGCAACTTCTAAATTTTCTGTTGTTAAGTTCTTTTTATCGGACATTGGCGCAACAAGGTAATACTCACTCAACTTATCGCGTATCAATGCATACGCGTCAAAAAGTGAGTTCATGTAGGCATAGCCATCATCACCGTCCTCATCTTCATGGTCGTCAAATTCAACAGAGCCGATTAATTTAATGTTGTGGTTAACTAATTTTTGAGTCAGTTTCTTTAACTCTTCATCCTGCATCAATACAAAGTGGTTAAGCGCTTCCATGCCATGGATGCGCTCTTTTTCTATTCCGTTCCTTGAGTCAACAAAAGGGAATTCCTTTTCAATCAATACAGCCGCTTTTAAGCCATCGCTAACCACCTCATCAGCATATAAATCTATATTGCGTTGTGAGGCACTACCGCGTTTTTTACGTGCTTGTATTTTTTTCATTACATCGTTCTTCACCACAACCGGCAAGCTTGGAAAATGGTGACGAGCGAATATAGAGCCGTGTTGTATTTTCAAGATAATTCACCAAACAACCGTTTTTTTCTTTTAGGCTCAAGAAACGAAATACGGCTGTTCAAATCACACTTTCCCACGCCGCGCTCGACTTTTTTACTATCAACAATCAGTTGCAGGTCGACACGTAAATGTCGGAGGTGCGTTAATCCACATACTCTTTCTTCGGAGGTTAATTTTTTCATTGGTGCACACCTATTTAAAAAGGTAATTCCTTTGCGTATTTAAACCATTCCAGTCTTTCAACAAGTGATTTAGGTTCTTTTTTATTTCTTTCCATCTGCAATAACATTCTCAAAGCATCATCCTTATCAACGGCTATAAACCGCGTAAACTCGGCAACCTTTTGCATAAACTCATGATTATATAGACCAGCAGAAGCGCAATCCGTAGAGCGAGCAATACGTACATACCGCCACATTTTCTTATATTCTTTTATGCGTAAAATAGGGTTATGTGATTTCAGCGCCCAACCACCATGATGTTTAACCGCTTCTACATCAGTAAGT
>NZ_JASJHF010000133.1:0-6787 GCF_033791185.1 Moritella sp.
AACAGCAATAATCGCAATACTAATCGCAAATAATAACCCTAAATTAAACCATGCATCAAAAATGCTAACATCACCAAATAGCTGACTCGACTTCGAGATCACGCGCGATGGTATCTTGGTATATAAGAACCCCAACGCCACAGGGATAATGATCGCAGCAGCTAATAAAAAGGCAATACTTGAAGCGTTATGTTTATGTAAGGTTTTATTGCGCGCACCGACCAATGACCTAGCTGTTGAACGCCATACAAATGTCATATAAATAAGTAAAAATAACGATAATATCGGTGTAATGATAGCGCCAGCATCACCGACTAAACCTGAATTTGATACAAAATATGCCACAGTAAAGACCACTATTGCCATTAGTGAGGATACCACCAGTCCAGCCAGCTCTTGCACTAGATTACGAAGTTGGTAAGGCATAAAAATAAGCTTTGGAAATACCGAGTGAATAAAGCGCGCTAACCAACCAATCGGCTCGACGAAAGTGGTATTTTTACGTCCCATAAGCATAGATTCAAGATCATTTTCGCTATATGCAGTTGCTGACTTTTCTGCTTTGGCATTTTCTTGTTCACTGCGATTACGATTATAAGCCAACGATGTCGGTACAGAACGGCCAACAAAATACTTAAATAGTTGAAATAAGCCAACGCCCATGTGGCGTAAACCCCAAGTTAGCAGCATTAAACCCAGAATGGCATCGACCCAAGCTGAAACCATATCAACTTTAAGGCTATCAGCAACACCTAATAAAGAAATAACACCTAAGATACAAATTGCAGTCCCTGCTATCGATTTAACCAAACCTTCTGTTTTAAAAGGATTTTTAATCCCTAGGGTGTTAGCACCGAAATCATATGCCATTTACTTTATCCTTTTTTCTATGCTGCTTACATGCGGTTTAAATTACAACTAAGCTATTGATTATACTAACTTTTATTTTTCATTGTAAATAATAAAAAGAACAATCGATAAAATAGAATAAATGAGTACAAAACCAACAATACCCAGTTATAGATATCTACAAATACAACAAAAAAGCCAATTTAGGTCATCCCAAATTGGCTTTAACATTTTATTTTTAGTTAACTAAACAGAAAGCGGTTAGCCCATGCTATAACCATAAGGTGCTTGAATACCAAGTGGAATACCAAGCGCCCAATAACCAAGTAAGAACAAGGTCCAAGCGATTAGCATCGCAATCGAGTAAGGCATCATTAATGCGGCTAAAGTACCAATGCCAGAACTCTTCATATAGCGTTGTGTGTAAACGACCACTAACGGGAAGAACACCATTAATGGCGAGATAATATTAGACACAGAATCACCAACACGGTAAGCCGCTTGGGTTAATTCAGGAGAGATACCCACAGCCATTAGCATCGGCACAAGTACTGGACCGATTAATGCCCACTTTGCTGAAGCTGAACCGACTAATAAGTTAACAAATGCCGTCAATAAGATCATACCAACAATGGTTACTTGTCCTGGCATATCCATTGATTTCAATAAGTCAGCACCTGATAAAGCAAGTAATGTACCTAAATTTGATTGGCTAAATGCAGATAAAAATTGTGCACAGAAGAAGGCCATCACGATATAACCGCCCATCGTCCCCATAGTTGCAGCCATGGCTTTAATGACGTCATCACCTGATTTAAACGAACCCGAAATACGACCGTAAACAATACCTGGAATAATAAACAGCACAAAAATAAGCGGTACAATTGATTGCATAATCGGCGCAGAAAATGACGTTAGTTCACCTTCAGGAGAACGCAGTGGCGAGGCTTCAGGGTAAAGCACTGCAACTAAGGTAACAATACCCGCAACCATGGTCCAACCCGCATAGCTAAATGCTTTTGATTCTGAAGCTGATAATAAGGCTAAATTAGGCGCGTCTTCGGCATCTTCATCCACAGGTGTTGCCGCTAAACGTGGTTCAATGATTTTCTCAGTTACATACCAACCAACGCACACCACGAGGATTGACGATAAGCCAGTAAAGAAAATGTTTGCCAATGGATTCACAATATAAGTCGGGTCTAATACTTGCGCGGCAGATTGCGTGAAACCAGCTAATAATGGATCGATACCAGAAGGAATAAAATTAGCAGAGAAACCACCAGATACCCCGGCGAATGCAGCCGCAATACCCGCTAACGGATGACGACCCGCAGCATGGAAGATCACGCCGCCCATTGGGATCACTAACACATAACCGGCATCAGCAGCAGTATGTGAAATAATCGCCACTAGAATCAACATCGGTGTTAATAATTTCGCCGGTGTAAAATTCAGCATTTTCTTTAGGCCAGTATTAATAAAGCCTGACGCTTCAGCAACACCCAACCCCAACATAGAAACAAGTACAATGCCTAACGGCGCAAAACTAGTAAATGTGGTCACCATATTAGCGAGGAAAGAGGCCAGTGACTGCCCGGTGAGTAAATTATTAATCTCAATCGCCTGACCCGTAATTGGGTGGATCATGCCAAAATCAAACTGTGAGAATAACGCAGATAATAGCCAAACGATGACAAGACCCCAAAAGAACAAAATTGCAGGATCTGGAATTTTATTACCCGCTCGCTCAATTAAATTCAAAAATTTATCCATTGCACCCGTAGGTTTACCTGGTGTATTTGCCACCGATTGATTTTTCATTCCAACTCCATGTTGTTTGCTCAGTACGATTAAAAACCAAAAATAATAGCTCAATAGTGGCAATTTACAAGTACAGAATTGAGTGAGTAAATGTGCTTCAAAGCTTTAAACCATAACTAAATAGGTACCTTAGTGTTATTTGCTATATAAGAGTTATAAAACCTATCAAAGTGATATATAACCCTTTTATATTAAACACTGCAATATTTACGTTGGAAAATATGGAAGTTTAAAGCTACGTAAATTAATTTACCTTATTATTTAAACTGTACAGTTAGCCACCATAACTTAGCGTTATTTAATACAATTCAACTCATTAGTACTTAATTTCTCTATATTTAGTGAAAAATCATGTCGATTAAAAAGGTGTTTTTGTTGTAAGCATTTGTAAGCTGAGATTTAGTCTTAACGAAGGCCACAGCCAAAAAAGTGGTCATTTAACAACCATAATTCCACGTTGCGTAGCTAAATATAGCGAAAATTTGCATTATAAATCACGAACATTACCACTGCTCCTTTCATACCAATTGCAGGTAGGTTACAGACTTATAAATATGGTTATAATCCACTAGGATAAATATGTTCGAAATTTACATAAACTACCGTGTGTCAGTATACTGTCACACTTAGCAGCTAATATATTGAGGTGGCACAATGCCGAGTACACGAATATTAATCGTCGAAGATGACCATGAAATCGCAAGATTAACGGCAATGTATTTAAATAGCGAAGGTTATGATACGAAGATTATTAATGATGGTGCACTTGCCCTTGACGCCATAAATCAGTATCAACCAGCGCTCCTAATTTTAGATTTAATGCTACCCGGATTATCCGGTATTGAAATATGCACACAAGCACGGACATTTTTTAAAGAACCGATTCTTGTTCTAACTGCTTGTAACGATGAACTCAGTGAAGTTAACTTACTCCAACTCGGTGCGGATGACTATCTAACAAAGCCTGTACGCCCGCATGTTATGGCGGCACGTATTAACGCATTATTACGTCGCAGTAAAGCCCCAAAAAAACCAAATTATGACGCTATAGAACTGAAAAGACTGAAAATAGATCCAAGAAGACAGCGTGTCGAGTTTAGAGGGGAAGTCTTAGAGCTCACCGACTCTGAATATGACCTGTTGTTATTACTGACTAAAAATGTCGGGAAGATTATCTCTAGAGAAGAGTGCTGCCAGCAACTCCGCGGCATTGATCATGATTTTTCTGATCGCTCGATTGATATGCGAATTTCTGGGTTACGTAAAAAACTCAATGTTGATTGCTCTAGCAAACAGCTCATAAAGACAGTCCGTAACAAAGGTTATATGCTGCTCAATGAATAATCGTCTAACCTCACTATTTTCACATATTTATATATGCATAGTTATCGCTATCTGCGCCTGTATCTTATTGACAGTCGGATTAATGAATATGTTTGCGTATCAAAAAGATACCGAACATTTCTATAACAATACTATGCAAGTTTATCGTCAGCTCGAATCCCAGCGCAATAGTGTTTCAATGAATGCAGATGATTTTTACCAACGTGCTGAAATAGATCTATATAACTACAGCATTGAAAAAATCAGTTTATTAAAAAGCTTATCCCCTTGTCAAAACTGCGAGTATATAAAAAGTATCAACAGAGTAGATATTTATATGCAAGATAGTAATGAATACCTTGCCGTATATCGACTCAGTAACGCCATTGCCGCGATAACTATCAGTGAAGACTTTTATGATGAGCGAATTGAAAGAGGTGTTAAAGATGATGTTATTTTACTGGGTACATTTGCTTTTATGCTTGTTCTTATCGCCCTGAATTTATACCGCCCGATTCGTAAGCTGCAGATACAAATAAATCATTTAGTTGAAATAAATCATACCTTTGGTAAAGGTGATTTAAATGCACGTGTCGACCTTAGTACGACGCCTTTGCTGCATGATTTATCCATTAGTTTTAACGCGATGGCAGAAGCGATTACCGAACGTGTCGATGAAGGCGAAATTTTTGCACAAGCCTTACCGCATGAAGTAAGAACGCCGCTGAGCCGGATACAGTTAGCAGTGGGGTTATTAAAAAAAGATCTCAAACAACAAAAATACACCGAGTTGCTCGATAACATTGATGATTATGTTGATGATATGGTTGAGCTATCAGAGCAGATAACCACTTTTTCGCGTGTTAGCTCTAAACATTCTCATTATAATGATGACGACCAACAAGTCATCTTAAGTGAATTTATTCAATCTCGAATCGCATTGTATCAAACGCATAGTGATATCCAAGTAGAGTATCGCATAAAAGACGACATCGTTATCCATAGCAGTCCCATGTGTTTACGCTTAGCATTTGATAACTTATTAAAAAATATGTTAAATCATGCTGAATCAAGCGTTCGGGTCAGCATTGCTCAACTTGCCGACACCAT
The DNA here is from genome assembly GCF_033791185.1 of Moritella sp. Classification (GTDB taxonomy): domain Bacteria; phylum Pseudomonadota; class Gammaproteobacteria; order Enterobacterales; family Moritellaceae; genus Moritella. The sequence goes on from NZ_JASJHF010000133.1 coordinate 5,107, forward strand.
CTCAATTACAGTAGAAGATGACGGTCCTGGTATTTCGCCCGAAAATTATCATCAGATTTTTATCCCCTTTGCGCGCTTGGATAAAAGCCGTAATCGTAAAACAGGAGGTTTAGGACTCGGCTTATCAATCGCAAAAAGTGCCTCAAAACGCTTAGCAGGTCAAATTGTCGTTTCAGCAAGTCAACTCGGCGGCGCTAAATTTGAACTGATTATTCCAATGCATATAAATCGCGACAACCAATACTAAACCATTAATTAGCGCAACGACGTAATAATCCGTCTACCGACTTTTTCGGCGTTTTTATGATTTTTTGCACTAAATTAAAAGGAATACTGACCAGTTGAGTACGTACTTTTATTTCATCTAACATCACTAACCAAAGTTTAGTGGTCATTTCTGAATCAAATAAAGCACGGTGAAATCCCCCCTCTGACGGTATATTGGTATATTTAATTAATTCACCCAATTTGTGACTCGGTGCATCTTGTAAAATACGTCTTGCCACCAGCAATGAGCAACTGAATTCACCATCATAATCTCGGCCAATGCGTGCAAGCTCCGCATCTAAAAAACGTTTATCAAATGATGCATTATGGGCAACTAAATTGTAACCTTGAATAAAATCGGCAAAACGATGCATGACTTCTTCACAAGACGCGGCATCTTCTAACATGTCATTAGAAATACCAGTGTAATCGGCAATAAAGCGGCTTACACGACGGCCTGGATACATGAGTTCTTGAAAACGTTCAGTGATTTCACCATTTTCAATCTTTACCGCACCAATCTCAATCGCCCGATCACCCATATCAGGGGATAACCCCGTGGTCTCGAAATCCAATATAATAAGGGTATCAGCGTTAACTTTCATTGCTAGTTTCTCTCTCTGGGGTATTTATAACCTGGCCGACAAGTATAAAACAGTATGCTCACACAAGCGATCTATGTCTACACTAGGGGTAATCGCTGTTTTATAAGAGGGAACTGTATGCCAATAAAACCTCTAGGTTGTAGTCCATTGTATCGCGCTGCAACACTGACCAAACTTGCCGCCGATTGTAAGTCAACCAAGCATCTGCAACCACTCGATGAAATCATCGGACAAGATCGCGCACAACAAGCGGTTGAGTTTGCCATGTCGATAAAAGAAAAAGGCTATAACATCTACGCACTCGGTCACAATGGTCTAGGCAAACGCACGATGGTATTACGCTATCTTAATCGTCACGAACCGAGCAGTAATAGTCAGGCTATTTATGACTGGTGTTATACGGTTAATTTTGATAAATCTCGTCACCCAAAAGTATTAAAACTACCAGCAGCCACCGCTCATCAATTTAAGAAAGATGTCGAAAGCCTTATCCATCGTTTAGTTAAAGCCTTACCTATGGCTTTTGATAACGAGCTCTACTTTGCGCGAGCAGATAAACTAAAAAGCCGACTAGAGAGCAAACAAGAAGCCATTTTAGAAGATCTGACTAAATCCGCTAAACAACACAGTATTAGCTTAACATTAACCGCACAAGGTGATTACCAACTCGTCGCCATGAACAACAAAAATGAAGCTTATTCAGAAACCGATTTTGAAACATTAAGTGACAGTGAAAAAAAACGATTTGAAACTAAAATTACTGAATTAGAAATAAAGCTACGTGGCATTATCCGCCAATTAACCATTTG
>NZ_JASJHF010000134.1:0-3687 GCF_033791185.1 Moritella sp.
CCTGCTGTAATACCAATGGTCGCCATGGGAACAACCAACCAAATTATAAGCGGTTGACGAACACGCCCAAATAATAAAATGGTACAGATGATCATTAACATAAAGCCACCCGGGAGAGCCGCAAATAGAGGTTCAGATGCATTTACACCATCTTCATATTCACCACCCCATTCGAGCATATAGCCGGGAGGTAACGGTATTGCTTCAATCTGTGGTCTTAAGCGATTAAATAGTGGTGAAGCTAGCTCTCCTTTAGGATTGGTAGAGGCAATAATAGTATTTGCTCTATTACGGTTACGGACAATATTATTTTCCCATACCGTTTCAAAGCCGTTTACAACTTGACCAACAGGCAGGTATAGATCCAATACGTTACTATAAACCTGGATATCAGTTAACTGCGATGCATTATCGCGTTCATTACTCGGTGAGCGTAACGAAATATCTAATAAGCGATTACCATCTCTATATGTGCCGACACTGCTACCTTCTGAGGAGCGTTTTAATGCTTCGGTTAGATCATCTCGAGTAATCCCCAGTTGACGGCCAACTTGCTCATTAAAAATAGGGCGGATAACTTTAACCGGCTGTCTCCAGTCATCTCGAATATCTCGCGCATCACTGTCTGCGAACATTATTGTCTGAGCTTGTTCTGAAAGCTCACGTAGTATTTCCTTATCTGGACCTGAAAAACGTGCCTCAATTTTTGAATCTCGTCCTGGACCAATACGTAAGTTTTTGACTTTAGGCTCAGTATTTGGCAGTTCAACCCGCATAAACTCTGCGACATTTTTCTGGATTTCAGCTATCTGATCTCGCGTTTCTGTTTTTACAATTATTTGTGCATAGGAACTTGTTCTTGATTCTGGTGTATAAACCAATGTAAATCTAGCTGCTCCACCTCCAACCACTGTTGTTGTAGAAACCACACCTGCTTGTTCTAGTAAAAAAGCTTCAACTTTAAGCGCATCATCGCGGGTTCTGTGAATATCCGTTCCTTCAACTTCCCAAACATCGACAAAAAATAATGGGGTATTTGAGTCAGGGAAGAAGCCTTGTTTGACATAACCAAAGCCAATAATAGAGGCAACAAATAGGGTCACAACAAGAGAGACTGTTATCCAACGGAAGCGCAGTGCGAGTAATAACAATTTTTTATATAACTGAAATAATGCACCAGCATAGGGATCTTTAACTTGTTCATCTCCCTCTACTTTTTTATCCGGTTTAATGAACATTGCACACAATAAAGGGGTTGTGGTGATCGCAGTAAACCATGACAGGCTGAGTGATATTAAAATTACCCAGAAGAGGCTAGAAGCAAATTCACCGACACTACTGACAGAAAAACCAATGCCCGAAAAGGCAACGATACCGATGATAGTACCGCCTAATAATGGCCAAATAGTTTGATCTATGGTTTCACCTGCTGCTTTGCTCGGATCCATACCGCCTTTAATGCGGACTAACATGCCTTCCGCGACAACAATGGCATTATCAACCAACATACCTAATGCGATAATTAACGCACCTAGTGAGATACGTTGTAGCTCCATTCCACTGAGTTGCATTATCCAAATGGTGCCCGCGACCGTAATCAACAACACCGCACCAATAATTAATCCAACTCGAACGCCCATAAAAAATAGTAGAACCACGACTACGATAACTAATGCTTGTACCACGCTGATAATAAAGCCATTAACTGAGTTATCAACTTCAGTCGGTTGGTCGTAAATAGGCTGTAATTCCATGCCTAATGGGGTTATTGGTAATAGCTCTTGAAAACGCTTGGTTAACCGTTCTCCCACGGCAACGACATTGACTCCCGGTTGCATTGAGATACCCAGGGTTAATGCAGGTTTACCATTTCTGTAATAAAGAAATTCTGGTTGGTCGTTATAAGCACGCTGAATAGTGGCAATATCTTTTAAGCGAACTAGTTGTTTATTGCTACTGGAAATAAGTACTTCACCTATCTCTTGCACTGATTTAAATGCACCAGTAGGGTGGATACGAATATACTCATCTTCTATTCTGAGATTCCCTGAAGGCGCTGCAACATTTTGTGATTGTAAGACTTGCGCAATATTTTGTGGGCTAATACCTAGCTCAGCAAGCTTAGTACGAGATAGAAAAATATTTACTTCTTCTTTTTGCTCGCCACCTAATACAACTTTCCTGACTCCATCAACTAATACTAATTGTTTTTTTAGCACATCAGCAAAATCTTTTAAATCACGGTAGCTATAACCTTCACCGGTTAAACTCAGGTATAAACCATATACATCTGCATAGGTATCAACAATAATGGGCGGCATTGCGCCTGGAGGAAGTTTATGCTCCATATCCGCAATTTTACGTCGTACTTCATCGTAGATGCCGGGCATTGAATCTAGTTTGTATTTGTCTTGAAACTCAACAGTCACTTCGGAATAACCTGGGCGATTAACCGTCATTTTTAAGCGTTTTAGTTGCTCCATCTGCTGCAGTGCATCTTCCACATGGAAGGTAACTTCAGCTTCTACTTCATCCGCTGTTGCCCCCGGGTAAAGGGTGATTACTTTTGCTTCTTTGATAGTAAAAGCGGGATCTTCAAGCTTACCAATTTTATCATAAGCGGTGATCCCTCCACCGATTAAGATAATAACAACTAACCAAGTGACTACTTTGTTAGCAATTGAGTATTGTGCAATATTCATTAACTTCTGCCTGTACTAGGTGATAGAAAATAGTAGATTTTTTATGGTGCTGTCGAAGAATCTGCTTGCTCAACATAAGGTAATAAAGTGACCTCTTGTCCATCTCGCATAAAGGCGATGCCCGCGATAACAACGCGATCACCAAGACTTAAGCCTTCCAGTACTTTTATTCTGTCGCCAAACATATCAGCAACTTTCACTGGCTGTTCTTTCAACTTATTGGTTTCTGGGTCGACGATGAAAACCATAGGTGAAAGATCTAACGCGCCTTTAACCGCGTTAATTGGCAATAAATAAACAACATCATTATCGGATTCTGTCACTGTTTGTACAAGCACATTGCTGGTCATACCTGGTAATAAGGTTAACTCATCCGGTTGTGGCATTAAGAATGTAATAGCAAAGGTTTGGGTTTGAACATCAGCTTTTTTAGCGACTTCTTTGACTGTTAAAGGGAACTTCTTATCGCCAGAAGCTTCAAAAGTTGCAAATACCTGATATATTGATTGACCATCGGTTGCGAGTTTTACTAGTCCTTCTGGGATGTTAATTTGAACTTCAAGATGGGTTACATCATTCAAGCTGAAGACCTCTTGTTTTGCTTGAACTTCTTCAAAATTTTGCACATATCGTCTGCCGATAACACCTGAAAACGACGCTTTTAGTTGTGTATAATCGAGTTCATTTCTAGCTTGTTGTAGTTGCGATTTTGCAGATGCAAAGTCAGCTTTCATTTTGTCATACTGAGCTCTAGAGATATAACCATCCTCAATTAGCTCCGAGCCACGATTAAAGTCAGCTCTAGTGCGGTCATAAGTCGCCTGTCTATAGTCGAGTGTTACTTTAAAGTCGGTGGGATCTAATTGCGCGAGTATTTGGCCTTCTTCTACCATATCGCCTTCTTTAACAAATATTTTGTCTAGTTTTCCCGCCACTCGAAATGAAATTTGAGCGCTCTGGACTGAGTCTAAAACAGCTGGGAAGT
>NZ_JASJHF010000135.1:0-11274 GCF_033791185.1 Moritella sp.
ACTATTTTGCCATGTAATAGACCTGAATTGAACCGTTAATGTTAATGGGTTGTGGCACTTACGTTGGTCGTGTTGGTGGTTTATTGGTGACATATACACAAACAAATTAGCCCCATATAACAAAAAGGAATAAAAAATCATTATTTATTCTTTGTGGTTATTCTTAACAGTCGTTAATCTTGAATTAATTCAGCACAGTGGAAGCCGTAATATGCGATTAAAGGAACTATCATCATTGGCGAGTCCGTTGAGTGAACTGCAGTTATCACAATTGCAATTAGCGCTTAATGATTTGTCTCCAACGCAAACCGCGTGGGTAAGTGGATATTTGGCAGGGATAAGTCAAGCATCTGAAGGTCAACAACAGGTTCAGGGACCTGCAACGCAACCTGCTCAACGCGTGACTATTTTATTTGGTTCACAGACCGGTAATGCTAAAGGTGTTGCAACAGAGCTTTATGAGCAAGCACAAGCACAAGGCATTGCAGCCCGACTTGTGAATATGGCTGATTATAAAGCCAAAGAATTGAAAACAGAATCACACCTATTGATTGTGGCAAGTACTAATGGTGAAGGTGAAGCACCTGATGATGCGATTACTTTCCATGAATTTTTAGCCTCTAAAAAAGCCCCGAAAGTGTCAGGGCTTAAATACAGTGTCTGCGCACTAGGTGACTCAAGCTACGAATTTTATTGCCAAACTGGTTTAGAGTTTGATGATCGTTTAGCGGCATTGGGCGCTGAAGCTGTGGTTGCACGTGTTGACTGTGATGTTGATTATGATGATGCTGTTGCAACGTGGAGCGAGCTAGCCCTTACGGCAATTAAAGCTACATTGAAAGAAGCGACTACGGCTGCCACGCCAATTGCAGCTGTCGCCTCAAATCACGTTACTAATGCGTATTCTAAAAAGAATCCATTTAAAACAGAATTGCTCGTGAACCAAAAAATAACAGGGCGTTTTTCAACTAAAGACATTCGCCATGTTGAGATCGCGTTAGAAGATTCAGGCATTAGTTATCAAGCCGGTGATGCCTTAGGGATCTGGTTTAAGAATGATCCTATTCTGGTTGATGCCATCTTAGAACAATTGGAACTAGATGGTGCTCAAACGGTTACTGTTGCTAACGAAACTCAAAGTTTACGTGACGCACTGATCAATCGTTTCGAACTAACCCAGAGCTACCCAAGCTTCATTCAAGCATATGCTGAACTATCGGGCTCGAAAAAATTAGCTAAGTTACTCGATGATAAAACGGCCTTGCGTAATTATTGTTATGGTCGTCAAATATTAGACGTCATTGATGAAAAGAAAGCGAAATTAACGGCAGAGCAGCTACTTGGTGGTTTACGCAAGTTAACTCCACGCCTTTACTCAATAGCTTCAAGTCCTAATGAAGCGGAAGACGAAGTGCATTTAACTGTCGCTGTAGTAGACTACCAGCAAAGTGGAGATCAACGTATTGGCGGTGCTTCAGGCTTCCTTCAACGTCTCGAAGAAGGTGCTGAAATTGAAGTTTTTGTTGAACACAATGATAACTTCCGCCTACCAAGTAATGATGAAACACCTGTGATCATGATTGGCCCAGGAACGGGTATTGCGCCATTCCGCGCGTTTGTACAAGAGCGTGATGTACGTGAAGCCGCTGGTAACAACTGGTTATTCTTTGGTAACCAACATTTTACTGATGACTTTTTGTATCAAACTGAATGGCAGGATTATTTAAAATCAGGTCTACTGACTAAGATGGATGTGGCTTTCTCACGTGATCAGGCTGATAAGATTTATGTTCAGGATCGCTTACGTGAAAATGCGGCAGAATTGTATCGCTGGTTAGAGCAAGGTGCACATGTATATGTGTGTGGTGACGGCGATAGAATGGCGAAAGATGTCAATGAAGCATTGATCGATATTGTCGCAGAACAAGGTAAATTAGCGCGTAGTGAAGCAGAAGAGTATATCGCTGAACTACGTCGGAATAAACGTTATCAGAGGGATGTTTACTGATGAGCGATATAAAATTAGCGGTTAACGAACGCATTAAAACGGAAAGTAATCTTTTACGCGGTACTATCGCTGAAGGTCTCGCAAATCAGATCACTGGCGGACTGTCAGATGATGATATGCAATTAACTAAATTCCATGGCTTTTATCAACAAGATGACCGTGATATCCGCGCTGAACGTCAGAAACAAAAATTAGAACCTCGCCATAGCTTTATGCTACGAGCGCGTGTTCCTGGTGGGATCTGTACTCCGCAGCAATGGCTAGAGATCGATCGCATTGCCAGTGACCTGACTATTTATGGCAGTATCCGTTTAACGACGCGTCAAACATTTCAGTATCACGGTATTTTAAAACCACAAGTAAAGCCGCTTATTCAAGCATTAGGCTCAGTTGATTTAGATTCGATTGCGGCCTGTGGTGATGTGAACCGTAATGTAATGTGTACGCCAAATCCGGTGGAATCAGCATTACACCAAGAGGCGTATGCGTGGGCAATTCGTTTAAGTGATGACTTGTTACCAAATACCAATGCGTATGCTGAATTATGGCTAGATGGCGAAAAAGTAACGAGTAATGAAGTTGAACCTATGTACGGGCCAACTTATTTACCACGTAAATTTAAGATCGCTGTCGCTATTCCACCCCACAATGATGTGGACATTCACGCCAATGATTTAAATTTTGTTGCTGTAGGTGATAACGGTAAATTAGCTGGTTTTAATGTGCTCGTTGGTGGGGGCATGGGGACAACCCATGGTGATGTAAATACCTTCCCTCGTTTAGCGGATGACTTAGGTTTTGTAAAACCAGAAGATGCGGTTGAAATTGCTAAAGCAGTATTAACAGTGCAACGTGATTGGGGTTGCCGAACTGATCGTAAACGTGCGCGCTTGAAATACACCTTGGAAGACAATGGCGTTGATAAATTCCGTGCCGAAGTTGAATTGCGTTCGGGCATTAAATTTGAAACACCTAAAGCGATTGAGTTTACCACCCGTGGTGATCGTTTTGGTTGGATAAAAGGCGTTGATAATAAATGGCATTTAACCCTATTTATTGAAAATGGTCGTATTGTTGATACTGAAACTCATCCGATTAAAACCGGGTTAGTTGAAATTGCTAAGATCCATCAAGGTGATTTTAGAATGACAGCAAACCAAAATTTAATCATTGCTGGTGTAGCTGAACCAGATAAAGCGCAAATAGAGCATCTCGCACGTCTATATGGGTTGTATTCAGACGAATTAAGTCAGCAACGTTTGAACTCGATGGCGTGTGTTGCACTACCAACATGTGCGTTAGCAATGGCTGAGGCAGAACGTTATTTACCATCACTGGTGACGAAAGTGGAAGGTTTATTGGCCAAACACGGTATTCCAGGTGAACACTTTGTGATGCGTATGACGGGCTGTCCAAATGGTTGTGGCCGTCCATTCTTAGCGGAAGTTGGTTTTGTTGGTAAAGGTCCAGGTAAATACAACATGTATTTGGGTGCGAAGAATAATGGCATGCGTTTAAACAAGATGTATCGAGAAAACATTGGTGAAGCAGAGATCTTAGCGATCTTGGATACATTAATTGCTGCATGGGCAACGAATGCATTAGCTGATGAACGCTTTGGTGATTTTGTGGTACGTAGTGACGTCATTAAACCTGTAATTATTGCGTCGAGAGATTTTCATGGTTAAATTGAACCTAGATGAATTATTAACCTTAGATAAGGCTAGTCAGAAAGCGGCTTTAACAGTGGTTAATGCGCAACTTGAGAACATGACTGCGCAGCAACGTGTCGATTGGGCTGTGACTGAGTTAGGTGACAAGCTGGTATTGTCCTCTAGCTTTGGTATCCAAGCGGCCGTTTGTCTACATTTATTAACCCAGTTTAAAGCTGATATTCCGATTATTTTAACTGATACGGGGTATTTATTCCCCGAAACCTATCAGTTTATTGATGAGTTAACTCAGCAGCTTAGTCTTAATTTACAAATATATACCGCGCCACAGTCACCTGCTTGGCAGGAGTCGCGTTATGGTAAATTATGGGAACAAGGTGTTGAGGGCATAACTCAATACAATATGCTTAATAAAGTTGAACCAATGAAGCGTGCACTGAAAGAACTCGGGGCACAAGTGTGGTTCTCTGGTTTACGCCGTAGTCAGTCATCAAGTCGTGAGGCATTACCGGTATTGTCTATTCAAAATGGCTGTTTTAAATTTTTGCCTATCATTGATTGGAGTAACAAAGAAATTCATTATTATCTGCAAGATAACGGCTTAAATTATCATCCGTTGTGGGAGCAAAACTATGTATCTGTCGGCGATGTGCATACATCTCAACCTCTACAAGCAGGCATGACAGAAGAAGATACCCGCTTCTTTGGTTTAAAGCGTGAATGTGGTTTACATGAAGAGAGTGATGAAGTGGGGGGCAGTGGTATTTAATCACTAAGTCATCACCAGATTATGTTGATTGCTAATATCTTGTTTAATAAAGCTTAGTGCTAAATTTTTGGTGCTAAGCTTTTTGCCATTCAGGAATAGCGTTATCAACCGGCGCTGTTTTAGGTGCCGATTGTTCCTGCTCTTTTTCATCTTCTGATGCTGATTGCTTGGCTTCATCTAATTCTTTCTGTAACTCTTCTATTTTTTGCTTGGTTTTATCCCAGCCTGATTCTGCACCTTGTTTTAAGGATTCGAACCACTCATCGCTGTTATCCGCACTTTCTACTAATAGCTCATCGGTTTTGCCCTTCGCGGCTTCCATTGCTTTATTTGTTGCTTCTTTGGTTTTATCCCATGCTTCTCCCATTGCGTTTTTAGATGCATCCCACGCCTCATCGGCGCTACTTGCTTGCACCATAAATGTCGAAAAGCAACTTGCTAGACTAATTATTAAAATGGACATTCTTTTCATTATCACTCACTTATTCTTTAAATAGGATCGTTTATATAACTAAATTATAGCAAATATTGCTCTGCAGCGTCATCCCTCAATGGGTATACACTATGATTACTGTGGTGGTATAACATCGCAACGGTTATGTATGTAACAACAGAGCAAGAGCATCAATTTTATATTTGGCGATGATGACTAACAAGATGGTGACAAAGGCGAGTAGTGTCCCACATATTCCAGCCACTTTTCCTTGCAGCCAAGTTAGCATGCCAATGGCGATAATGAATAAGAACAGGGCAATACTCGCAGACGTTGTGCCAATCGCTCGTACTTGGCTGATTTTTTCTAATACTGGGGCTGAGAAAGTGGTAATGGTAGCCACTTCAATACTTAAACGCACATCGATATAAAGTGCCACCACAAAGAGCAAAGATGTCAGGGTAAACATCAGTAAGGTGATAGTGCTATAGATACTTTTTCGGTTGCTGCGTAAGATCTGTGCGGCAATGGATAAAGAAAAACCAGCCATTAATCCGCTGATAAAAGAGACTTGATTAGTCTGCAGCTCGAGAATTTCATTCATAGGCGATCACCATTAAAGAACGTTATAGCATTATGATACTGACGTTATATACCCAAGTTATTTTAAGATGCTATATCAGAGACTAGCAGGGATAACAGAACAAGGCGCAATATGTCGATGATGGTTATTCCATTTTTATGTATATCTGTATTTCAGCTACAAAAAAGCCAAGTACGAGACTTGGCTTTATGAGCATAGACCTAGGACTCACACTTACTGAATCGAGCGGTACAACATGATTTAACTTACTTAGTTGGAATCACTTTTAGGATTGCCAGTAAGTATTTCCAGAACAGACCAACAGTGGCTATATTTACTTTCTCATCTGGTGAATGTGGGAAGCAGATCGTTGGACCAAATGAAGCCATATCCATGTTTGGGTAAGATGTTTTGAATAAGCCACATTCAAGACCGGCATGGATCACCATGATCTTAGGTAATGAACCAAATTCGGTCTCGTATACTTCACGCATGACTTGCATAATTGGTGATGTGGTATCTGGTTTCCAGCCTGGGTAAGCGCCGTCAAATACTACTTTACCGCCAGCTAATTCAAATACTGATGCGACCATTTCTTGTGCATCAATACGGCAAGTGTCAGAGAGCGAACGGACCAAACATTGGATAAATACGCTATCATTTTCTGTTTGTACTACGCCGATGTTTGATGATGTTTCAACAACCCCTTCAACTTCGTCACTCATGCGCATCACACCGTTGAATACGCCGTTTAAGGCTGCAACAAGGCGAGTCTGGCAGTCAGTTGTTAATACTTGTGGTTGTTCAACTATTGGCGTTAAGCTTACTTCGATAAACGGTTCTGTTGCACTGAGTTCTTTTTTGATTGCTTGAGCAAAAAACTCGAGGCACGCTTTAAATTCTTCACGTTGTGCTGGTGCGACGGTGATTGTTGCAAACGCTTCACGTGGGATCGCATTACGTAACGTACCACCATTAATTGCAGCAACTCGAATACCAATATCACGACCCGCTTCTTTTAGAAAACGTGCTAATAATTTGTTGGCATTACCACGACCAAGGTGAATATCAACACCTGAGTGGCCGCCTTTTAGACCTTTGACTGTGATCTCAAATGTTTGATGATCGCTTGGCGCTGCTTCAAGTTGCAGTGGGAATTGGATGTTAGCGTTAATACCGCCTGCACAACCCATGTAAACTTCGCCTTCGTCTTCTGAATCTGTGTTTAGTAGGATATCACCTTCTAACCAACCCGCTTCGAGACCAAATGCACCTGTCATGCCTGCTTCTTCATCAATAGTTACAAGTACTTCAAGTGGACCATGTTCAATATTGTCTGAACAGATAACTGCAAGGCTTGCCGCAAGACCAATACCATTATCTGCGCCTAATGTTGTGCCTCGGGCTGTCACCCATTCACCGTCAACATAGGCATCGATAGGGTCTGTAATAAAGTCATGTTCGGTGTCAGAATTTTTTTGCGGAACCATGTCCATGTGCGCTTGTAATACCACACCCTGACGGTCTTCCATACCTGCCGTTGCGGCTTTACGTAGGATAAGGTTACCTACTTTATCTTCTTTGCATTCGATATTATGATCTTTCGCTAATTGTTGGATCCACGCAGATACTTTCTCTTCATGCTTTGAAGGACGTGGGTTTGCACACATTTGCTCAAAAATATTCCAAACAACTTGCGGTTCTAAATTACTTAAATTTGCCACTTTGGTAGCTCCTTAATTGGAATTAATCATTATATTTAGCATTATACAAAGGATGTTCCAGTTTATTAAGATAGTAAAGAGGAATATGCCAAATATACTGTGTTAATCTATAGTTCTGCGATACTGTAAACAAGTTGTAGTTTTATCCTGCCCTATAAGGGGGATTACTAGCTAATAACTTGTCCTGAGAGTCAAGTGCTGGTATCTTTACGGGTTGCAAATTGAGTGTACAAATTAGGGTTTTTTTGTACATAAATCCTTCGTTGATGATTTTATATAGCTACACTTTAGTTCGTTCGCTAAGTGTATACAGAGGTTGGTTAAATGAGTGATAAATTTATAGTATCTTGGGATGATTTACAGCGTGATACGCGTAAACTTGCTCGTAAGCTTCTTCCTGCATCACAGTGGAAAGGTATTATTGCGGTGAGCCGTGGTGGTTTAGTTCCTTCAGCTATTCTTGCTCGTGAATTAGAATTACGTCATGTTGATACAGTATGTATTTCAAGCTACGACCACGATCATCAGCGTGATATGACAGTATTAAAATCTGCTCCGGGCGACGGCGAAGGTTTTATTATTATTGATGACTTAGTAGATAGTGGTGAAACGGCGAAGAAAATACGCCAAATGTACCCTAAAGGTAAATTCGTCACTGTTTATGCTAAGCCGCTTGGCGAGCCTTTAGTTGATGATTTTGTTACCGCTATTAGCCAAGATACTTGGATTGAATTACCTTGGGATATGGCTATTGAATTTGTAGAACCAATCTGTAAACAAGGTTAATTAAACTAACGAGAGTATACGTCAGTCTGTATTCTCGTTATTAAACAGTGTCGTAAATTGCGACACTGCATTTCACCAACATTATCTCCTGTAAATTCCAAATTATTTAGTCGTATTATTTGCCCTACCTTTATTATTAACTATACTTAATAGTTACCCCCCTCGATATTTACAGTGAATCATTTATAGCTCTTAACTCATCACGCTAAGCAAATAAGAGATAATAATTATGCCAATACCGACTGACCCAAATTTGATTTATTTTCGTAAACGTATCCGTATTTTAAATGCTCTCGGCCCTTATTTAAGAGAGAATAATTGCCAGCCCACTTCTTTTTACTTCGACTGCTTTAGCATCTGTGTTGATGCTAATATTGAGCCTGAAGAACGTGAGTTTCACGGTTGGTGGTTAGAGATGAAATTAGTGGATGACACGTTTGAATATCATTATCAATTTGGAACGTATAATAAAGCTGGTGAGTGGATCGTTGCGCCCATACCCAAAGCGTTTAAACATGATGTCACAAAATCGCTGAATGCATTTTATGAAAAGTTATCTGTGTGTCTGATCGAGCAATTGGGCTTTAACCTAAAACCATCCTCCATCTTGGCTAAAACCTTGATCTTGTCTGCGGCATAACATCATGATTATGTCTTTATTTTTATTAATTGACCTTGATCCTGCGGTCTACTAATAAATGCAGCGTTAGATCTGATTAAAGTATGGTGTTTCACTGTACTTTCCCCGCCTATCAAGCTTTCCCCTATTGTATAAAAGTGCTTCTCAGGTCAAAATACTGGTTAAGTTAGTAACGAGAATGAGTTAAATGGCTAAGAAAACCATAGTGGTGAAATTAGGAACTAGTGTATTAACCAGTGGCACAGCGAAATTAGATCGTGCACACATGGTTGAGCTAGTTCGTCAATGTGCGCAATTGTACAAACAAGGGCATGATATTATTGTTGTTACGTCGGGCGCAATTGCGGCTGGTCGTGAGCATTTAGGCGCCCCTGAATTGGCCCCCACCATGGCAAATAAGCAGATGTTGGCCGCTGTTGGCCAAAGTCAGCTTATTTTTACTTGGCAAAGCCTGTTTAATATCTACGGTCTCAATGTTGGCCAGATGTTATTAACACGTGCTGATCTTGATGATCGTGAACGATTTTTAAACGCGCGTGATACCATGCGTGCATTACTTGATAATCGCATTGTACCGATTATTAATGAAAATGATGCGGTCGCAACGACTGAGATCAAAGTCGGTGATAACGATAATTTATCCGCGCTGGCAGCGATTCTAGCCAATGCCGACACCTTAATATTGTTAACCGATCAACAAGGCTTGTTTACCGCCGACCCACGTAATAACCCCGATGCGAAACTGATTGAGGTTGTCGATGTAATTGATGATGAATTACGTCAATTAGCGGGTGGTACTGTCGGTGGTCTTGGCACTGGTGGCATGGCAACTAAGTTGCAAGCGGCTGAAATTGCTTGCAGAGCGGGTATTGATGTCGTTATTGCTGCGGGTATTGCCGAAGATGTGGTACTGCAGATTGCTGACGGCAAGCGTGTTGGTACCTTATTTCCTTCGCATATCAGTCCATTAGAAAGTCGTAAACAATGGATTTTAGCGGGCCCGCCGCCATCGGGTCTGGTGATTATTGACGATGGTGCGGTTAATGCGGTGAAACAAAAAGGCAGCAGTTTATTACCGAAAGGTATTTCTGAGGTGTCGGCAACCTTTAAACGTGGCGATGTGATTCAACTGCAATCGTTACAAGGCAAATTGCTCGGACGTGGCATTTGTCGTTATACCAGTGATGAGCTTGCTACCATTGCAGGTTGTCATTCGTGTGATATCGAAAGCAAGTTAGGCTACGGCTACGGTGCTGTAGCCATACACCGCGATGATTTAGTTTTATTTTAAGGAAGATAGCGTGTTACAAGAATTAGGAAAAAAAGCCAAGATTGCGAGTTATGTATTAGCAACGCTAACAACGGCAGCAAAGAATAATGCATTAGAATGTATTGCTTGTGAACTTGAGCATCGCCAAGCCGATATTTTAGTCGCCAATGCGAAAGATATTGATGCGGGTAAGCAAAACGGTTTAACGGATGCGTTACTTGATCGTCTATTATTAACAGAAGCAAGACTCGCTGACATTATTGCTGATGTGCGCAGTGTTATCGCATTGCCTGATCCAGTAGGCGCAGAGTCAGAAGGCAAAGTATTAGAAAACGGTTTACGTTTATCGAAACGCCGTATTCCATTAGGCGTAATGGGCGTGATTTATGAAGCGCGTCCAAATGTAACGATTGATATTGCTGCATTAAGTTTAAAAACAGGTAATGCTGCCATCTTGCGTGGTGGTAAAGAAACCGTTCATTCAAATGTTGTGTTAGTCGATGTAATTCAAGCAGCATTAGAAAAGGCACAGTTACCAAAAGATGCAATTCAGGTAATTGCAGATCCAAATCGTGAATTGGTGACAGCATTATTAAAAATGGATAAGTATGTCGACATGATCATCCCACGTGGTGGTCCAGGTTTACATCGTCTGTGCCAAGAGCAAAGCACTATTCCAGTCATCACTGGTGGTATGGGTATTTGCCATGCATTTGTTGATGCATCTGCTAATGTTGAAGATGCATTGGCGATTATTGAGAATGCCAAGGTACAGCGTCCTTCAGCTTGTAATGCATTGGATACAGTATTAGTGCATAAAGACATTGCAGCTAATTTCTTGCCGTTATTAGCTGAACGCTTAGAAAAAAGTGCTGTTGAATTGCGCGCAGAGCCAAAAGCGCATATTGCCTTATCAAACGTAAATGCGAAAAACGTGCACGTTGCAACTGCTGATTGTTTTGATCAGGAATGGCTGGCGTTGGTATTAGGCGTTAAAGTGGTTGAGGACGTTGAAGAAGCTATTGTACATATCCGTGAGCATTCCACAGAGCACTCTGATGCGATCTTGACGGACAATCTAAGCAATGCGACGCGTTTCTTAAATGCGGTTAACTCAGCGGCTGTTTACGTGAATGCAAGTACGCGCTTCACCGATGGTAGTCAGTTCGGTTTAGGCGCTGAAGTGGCGGTTTCAACGCAAAAATTACATGCGCGTGGCCCGATGGGATTAGAAGAATTAACCACCTATAAATGGATTGCAATTGGTGATGGTTTAATTCGTCCATAAGCATTGCAGTGCTAATTTGATTCAGTGTTAAGGCAGTCCTGTTATATGTGACTGCCTTTTTTATATTCGCCTAGGAAAATTGTGGGAGAGCTTATGGCTC
>NZ_JASJHF010000136.1:0-19935 GCF_033791185.1 Moritella sp.
GCAAGGTTGGCAATAAAATCAGCGCCTAATTTTATATTCTTTAAATGGCATAAGCTTGGTTAGTATTATTTTTTGAAGTTGTAGCAATATAGTCTGGTATTGGTGAATAACCCCTTCGAACGGTTCTATTCGAAGGGGAAATGTAAACCCTAGATTATGGGTTCATTTCGTACTGGTCTTTCATTTTATAAGTATAATTTTCCCAGACTCGAGTATAGCGTTCTTCGTCAACTGTCGGACGTTTGATCATGCGATCACAAATCGTTTGCTGAAGTCGCGTCGTACAACTTTTGTGACTGAGTTGTAGCGCGAATTTAGAAAAATCACGAACCATGAAATCAAATATCTGTTCGATAAGATCATCCTCTATTCCCTTGATTTCGGCATTTTCCAAAATCAGATGTCCATATACGACCAGCGTAAATAGTTCACCGAGGTTTAACAAGAAGTCGAAATCTTTAGCTTGCTCTTTGCTTGGTTTCGCGACAAGGAGCAGTACCTTAAGCAGACGGATCTGTCTCTTGAAGATATTAACGTTTGGAAGATCTACCTTATTATATGCTTCTCGGTAGTCATGGAAGCGTGTTTGACCTAAGCCTTTCGTCAAGCCTTGATTAAATAGAAAGCTGTCATTAGCCTGCGCGCTCATTGCTGGTATTGTAGGGTACTTCGCTGGTTTGAAGAAATAGTTACCCATAAACTTGAGAATAAGTGCCATGTTGATATGCACAGTACCTTCAAGCTTCGGCAAGGTTCTAATTTCTTTTAGGGCAGTTTCGAAGAACATATCTTTCTCAACACCTTTGGCGGCTATCACATTCCATAGCAGATCTACGACCTCTTCACCTTGAGTCGTTACTTTCATTTTAACCATAGGTGTGAATAATAAGTAACGGCGATCGTCAGCACTCGCACAGCGTACGTAATCAACCCCACGTTGTGTGAATAGTTTCATGGCAGTTAGCCGTGCATAAGATTCATTGAATAGCTGTTTGATATGCACAAAGTCAGTTACATAATGATCAAACAAGCGGCGATGAGAGGCATGATTAATGGCTTCGTAGAAAGCATGGGTACTGGTGCCGATTGAGCCCCAACCTAAATTGAATTTGCCGACATTAATGGTGTTAAGCGCCATATCCCAGGCGTCACGACCCTTGGCTAAAATATCTTCTTCACGAATTGGGTAATCGTTTAGCTTGTATTCCGCCACGTAATTTTGAGAATTAATGATATTTTTTACTAATTCATAGTTTGGGTGCTGGGATTCAACGACGAAGAAAACGTATTCATCGGTGTCGGCTAATTTACCAAAAGTCGATACTAATGCGGCCTTATTGCCGTTACCAATATAGTACTTGCTACCATTTGCGAGGTAAGTACCGTCTTCTTGGCGAGTTAGGTGCATATCGCTCGAGTAAATATCTGCGCCATGTTCTTTTTCAGAAAGACCAAACGCGAAGATACCGCCTTCTTGTAGAAGCTTGGCCGCGCGTTTTTTTGCCACTTCATTTTTACTGATCCAGATGGGTAATAAACCTAATATAGTTACCTGCCAAGAGTACCAGTGAGATAGTCCATAAAAGCTGAAAATTTCATTTAGTGCGCAATTTCTATAAGTATCCCAGCGACAATCTTTATCACCGTAACCAGCGGGCGTTAAAAATGTAGCAAAGAGTTTTTCTTTTTTTACGAAATCGAGATAATCAGCGTACCAAGTGTATTCGCGTTCATCTTGTTTGAGTTTTGCTTTGCCGCGCGTTTCGAAAAACTGGATAGTTTTTTTAACAAGTTCTCTCGATTTTTCATCGAGATGCTCGTAGTTATCTAGCTTTGGATTTACTAACACACTGCGTCGTATTGCAGACGGAGTTGGAGTAACTTTGTTC
The DNA here is from genome assembly GCF_033791185.1 of Moritella sp. Taxonomy (GTDB): domain Bacteria; phylum Pseudomonadota; class Gammaproteobacteria; order Enterobacterales; family Moritellaceae; genus Moritella. The sequence continues at coordinate 1,890 of NZ_JASJHF010000136.1, forward strand.
TTAAAAATAATGTCTTTAGGTAGGTTGGATAATTTCATTTAGGAGTTCTCCCTGATACCATTTTAAAAGTATTTATCGAGTTTAAGTGATAACGTTACTTCGAATTAAAACCATAACGTATGGCTTTACTTTAACGGTCAGAGTGTCATTACGGAATAGCTTTATATGCCTATAAACTTATCTTTTTACGACACACTACCTTGATGTTATCGGTTGTAATGTAAAGAGATGTAGTGGCAAGCAAGAATGAAGTGCACTGTTTTTGCTATTAAGTTGTAAATTTACGTCATCATTATCGACATAGTGGAATAAATACTCTAGTTTATTGTAATTGTACTTTTTTTGATCGAAAGATCTGAACACCAACCATAGGATTGAATAAGAAGATGCTAAAAGTTGATGAAGTTCTTAATGTACGATTAATTCCGGTGTTAGGCCCTGCATTACTGATTGAGTACCTCACAGAGAGGCATACTATACCCCTGTCTATTCTTCTCAGTGAAAGTGGTCTCACACCGCAAGACATCATGGACACATCAACTCGAATACCGGCGAGTAAGTTTATTAAAATTATTAAATATGCACTGCGCATTACCAAAAATAATGGCCTAGGCATATTACTGGGTCAAAGTCTTGGTCCTAACTCATTCCAAATAATGGGGCATGCGGCTATTTCTCAGGCTAATTTGCGCGATAGCTTACGGTTAATTGTGCTTTATTATAAAACGACGGCATATTTAACCGAGATCTCACTGACTGAGCAGGGTGGTGCTGCTGTATTTAGAATAACGCCGTTGGTACATCTAGGTGAAGTCGAGAGCTTTATTATTGACTTTGTTATCAGCGGGTTTATTGCGGAATTGAATAATTTTAACTTTCCAACTTCAATGCTAAAGCTTTCTCTGGCAAAACCAAAACCGGACTATGGTGAAGATTATTTTAGCCTGCTAACCAATAGTGTCAGATTTAATACTGAGCACAATGAAGTACACTTTCCTAAAGAGTGGTTAGACCGGGCAGTGGTGACAGAGTATGAGGTCGATTGTGATGAGTCTTTAATCGATATTTGTAATAAAAATCTTGTTCTAGCAGAGCAATCGATTAATACTGTTGAAAGAATTAAAGATTCATTAAGGCAAGCCTCTGGCCAAATGCCAAATCTAGAAGATGTCGCAGAATCTTATCACCAATCTACGCGAAGTCTTCAGCGAGCATTAAAAGTTGAAGGGTATAGTTTTCGGCAACTAATCGAAGATATCAGAAAAGAAAGATCACAGCATCTTTTATTAAAAACGCAAATGACCATTGTGGAGATTGCACTTGAACTGGGTTATAACGATCCACCTAATTTTACCCGTGCATTTAAGCAATGGTTTGGATGTTGCCCGCGGCATTATCGTAATCAGTAAATCGTAATCAGTAAACTTACCCCTTCCACACCAGCAGTGCAACGGAAAGGGGTTATGCAGTGTTACATTGGTTAATGTGGCACTATAATTTTCATCGGTGAATAGTCCAATATATCTTTCTGTAAATCAATGCCTTCACGTATTTTCAACAGTGTCATTCCTTCTGCCGTTAGTTTGAATGTGCCGACGTCAGTAATGTAGAAAACATTTTGACCCGCTTTTAGCGCTTGTTGGCCACTGAAAGTGATCTGATCGACATGATCGACAAACTTGGGTATCCCGTGTTTTTTAATTTTAGTTACGCCACGATTAGTCGTCACTTCACCTTTTGCCATCCAAGCCCCGACAAAGAACACCGTTTTGGCTGCGCAGCTTAGGTCAATAAAACCACCTGGTCCAACGTAATTCAGCGCACCTTCTCCACGCTTAGAGGCATTAACATTACCTTCACTGTCGATTTGCAAAAATCCTAATACAGTGGCTTCCAAGCATTCATTTGCTAATTCAAATACGGCAGGTGAAGAGGTGATCTTATCTGGCTTAACGGCGGCACCAAAGAACATACCTGGCGCTGGTGTGCCCCCGATAACGCCGCCTTCGGTAAACAATGTATAGTTAGCTAAAAGGCCTTTTTTCTGCAAGGTATCGCAAATCAGTTCTGGTAGCCCAATACCAATATTGACGTAGCTTTTTGGCGCGATATGTTGCTGCATTAAGTCTGCACATTCTTCTGCAATACGCATTTGGGCTTTGCTACGCTTAGGTGTAATACCACCTAATTTATTCATTAGCCGGACTGTTTCTAACCCGCTTGCTGCATCACCTTCAAAGTTTTCAGTTAAGCACAGCATCGGATCGTCATGACGTCGTGAACAGGTTTGCTCTGTTTCGGGGTAGTAAACGATGGCATCGACTTGGTCGGCAGTCAGAAAAATCTGGTCAGGATTTTTCTCGATGAGTTTACCTATGTTCACGATGACTTTACCACCGTTTCTTTTAGCGGCTAATGCAGCCTCTCTTGATTCACAGATTGTGGAGCAGTTTTCAATATAGATATTACCTTCTGCGTCAGCGGCTGGCGCGTTAATCATAGCCACATCAATTTTAGGCATTTGATAACGTAATTTGTCACCGTTAACTGTGATCAAACCGTTGGGGAATCTGTTATCGACGTCGGAAGAATAATGCTTAGGAACAAATACTTCAGACCCACAGTCAACTCGTGGGTCGCAAAAGGTGCCCACGCCAGTGGTAGAGCTTACACTGTGTTTACCATCGACAGCTGCTTTTACTAACGCTGCCATAATGCCTAACGGGATACAATGTACAGCAAGTTGGCCTTTTTCTGCCATCTGCATTATCGCTCTATAGGTCTCAAAATGAGAGCATATAACCTCACTGACTAACCCTTCTACAGCCCATTCTTCAAGTGTGCCGGGCACTTTACCGCGACCGCCAAGTCCTGCTGCCGTAATTAAGGTTAAATTTTTTGGGTGCTGTGTTTCTGCAAACACATCTCTGAGTGCCCAAGACAGAATAGAGATACGCTGATTGCCGCCGATCCCACAAACAATCACGGTCTCTTTGTCTTTAATTAATTTAACTGCATCTCGTGGCCCCATAAATTTTGGTGAACCTGGAATCTGATATTGATAATGGGTGTCTCTTTTATTCCAATGTAAGCGGTATTGAAAAATATGTTTCATGATTCTGGCACTAGACAATAAATTCATATTAATACTCCTTTTTGGTGTATTGAAGGGGGCAGCTTAACTATAAATACAGTGTCTAGAATTGCCGAAGTTTATATAACTTATTGTTTCATTTTTGATATCAAGCGCTCTGAGACTGCTGTAAACCAAGATTGTTACTGCTGATTTTATCTTAATCAGCAAGGTGCAATGGAGGAATAGCTTTTTATGCCTATTAACTTATCTTTTTGCGACACCTTGAGCCAGATGACTTGAATATGATGGTTTTTAGAAGTGATATTAACTGCTAATTGGCTTAATATTATGCCGAATTTAAATTAAGACAGAGTAATATTTTGAGAAAGATGCCATAAAGGTTTTATGACATCCGCTATGATTATTTACAGGGGCACTTATTTAATTACGACTTTCTTAATAACAATCGCTTCACTCGGCACATCTTCGTGGCCTTTTACTGTCGCCGTTCGTGAACACGCAATCATGTTCACCACATCCATACCAGCAGATACTTCACCGAATACCGTATAACCCCAACCTGCGTTTGTGGTAGCGGTATGATCCAAAAAGTCATTATCATCTAAATTAATAAAGAACTGAGCCGTTGCAGAGTGTGGAGAATCTGTACGCGCCATGGCGAGAGTACCAACCACGTTTTTAAGACCGCGATTTGCTTCATTTGCAATCGCAGGACGCGTTGGTTTCTCTTGCATTTTTTCAGTAAAACCACCACCTTGGATCATGAAATTGTTAATTACACGATGAAAAATAGTGCCTTCATAGAAACCTTCTTTACAATAGCGCAGGAAGTTTCTTGACGTGACCGGTGCTCGCTCTGTATTGAGTTCAATTTCGATGTCACCTAAGTTCGTAGTAAAAATAATCATTTTGTTGCACCATATTAATATAAGTGTTGGTATTAGTTTAGTTGCTGCAGTATACGCAAACATAACGTTAAACTGTAGTAGTGCTAGGGGAGTTTATGATGATAAAAGCCGTAAAGTTAAGTGTAATAGCTGTAATGTCAATTGGTTTGTTTGCCTGTACGGTCGCTGAAAATAGCACAGCCGTTGAGAGTCGCAATGTTAAACCTGAGCTAAAGGCAAGTGTTCAGCCGCAAAGCTGTTCAAGTGAATGGTTCGCTAAGGTTGAGAGTCAAGTCGTCACGGGTGATGGCCAAGGGCATGGACCTGATTTAGGCTCATCGGAATGGCGCTCTGTCGTGGAGTTTAAACTGGGCATTCGAGGTGACTCAAGCGTGCCTGCGCGAGATTCAGATCAATGGTGTGATTATATTAATACACATTTAAAGGAATAAAGTTAAAGCGATGCCTATTCAATTTATAGATAATATTCCTGCTGGTGTCAGATACATGCTGATGTCTGCATTTGCTTTTGCTCTGATGACTAGCTGTGTGAAATTAGTCAGTACTTATGGTATCCCCGTTTTTGAGATTGTCGCAGCAAGAGCGATTGTGTCACTGATTATTAGCTATGTGGACGTGCGTCGAAAAGGTATATCGGTTTGGGGCCACAATAAAAAATTATTGATAGCGCGAGGCGCTGTTGGCTCATTAGCACTCATATGTGTTTACTTCGCCGTTACGACGTTGCCTTTAGCTGAGGCCACTATCTTGCAATATTTACATCCAGTTTTTACGGCTCTGCTCGCCTTAATATTTCTTAAAGAACGGATCCAGCGTTCGACTATTATTTGCATCCTATGTTGTATCGTTGGTTTACTGCTCATTGTGAGTCCAAGTCTGGCGTTTTCATCGGCGGCTGAGTTACCTTTATTCAGCGTTGTTGTCGCACTGTTTGGTGCTTTTGGTAGTGCAGTTGCATATGTCATTGTTAAGCGCCTTAGTAGTAGTGAAGATAGCTCTGTGATTATATTTTACTTTCCACTTGTCGCGTTACCATTGTCATTAGTCTTGCTAGGTAATGACTTGGTGATACCTGACCCAGAGGCATTGATGTTACTCATCTTGATTGGGATATTTACTCAAATAGGCCAGGTCGGACTGACTAAAGCGATGCAAACTGAAGTGGCGAGTAAAGCAACGGCATATTCTTATGTACAAGTGGTTTTCTCCATTATATTTGGTTGGTTATTGTTTAGTGAAATTCCATCAATGTGGACCTGGATTGGTGGGAGTTTAATTATTCTTGGAGCGCTGATTAACGTGTCTGGTAGTCTTAACCTAAGGTCTCGAAAATCTAAGTAAAATATTTTAATTTTTCATTTGTTTTTTTATTTATCTAATTTGTCTGCTTGCATTCAAAGAAATGACTTGAAAGTATTGATTTAACACCTTTCTCGTAATACTTTGAAAGCATATGAAGCTTTTTTTGGTTTCAAACTAATTGACTCAATATTAATGGCATGGGTAAAGAATGAAAAAAATACTAAAATTAGTACCGTTTATATTCACTTGTTTAACCGTCACTCAGGTTTATGCGGCAGAGCATGTTTATAACATTAAGCATACAGATAGAGCACCTATCATTGATGGTGAAGGTAGTGATGCAGCTTGGGAGCAAGCACAAAGCTTAACGGATTTTACATTTCCTTGGCGAACGGACGTAGCCCCAAAAACCGAGTTCAAAGCGTTGTGGGATGCAAAGGCTGTTTATTTCCGTTATCAGGTCGCTGATCCTGCTCTCGCTATCGGTTCTGATCCTGCGCGTGGTGCATTAGATTCTGATCGTGTTGAAGTATTCTTAGCTAAAGACGCCCAGTTATCGACGTACTACACATTGGAAATTGACCCAAAAGCGCAGATATACAGCGCCGAAGCAACTTATGATATAGCATTAAAAAAGCGTACGTCATTAGATGATAGTTTTTCATGGGGAAGCCTAGAGTACGCAGCAAGTTATGATCAACAGGGGTATACTGTTGAAATAAAGCTGCCACGTGAGAAGATTTCTGAACTAGGTTTATGGCAAGATAAAGACCAATCGCAATTATTATGTGCACTGATGCGCGCCGAGTTTACGCCACTTGAAGACGGTAATATAGATATGGGGTGGATGACTTGGGTTGATCCACAAACCGAAAAACCTAATTTCCATAATCCGGGTACTTTTGGTCAGTGTGTATTAACTCGATAATAAGGCTAGATACTGCCAACAGTGCTAATCGATGTATGCAATCGATATAAGTTAAGCGGTAGGATGGATCTATAGTGGGGTAACGAGATGCAAAAAGTATTTGATAATGTCAATGCGTTGGATAAGCGGTGTTACGATGAGTTTGGATTAAGTGAAGATTTACTTATGGAGCATGCCGCCACGTCAATGCTGCAATATATACAGAGTAAGTTTTTAAATAATGAACAGATACTTATTATCTGTGGATCAGGAAACAATGGTGCAGATGGTATAGCGCTGGCCAGACTTTTACATTCACAATACGCTGTCAGTATCTTTATGCCTTATCACGTGAAATCTGTTATGGCCAAACTGCAGTACAAAAGAGCGAAGCTTTTAGGCGTTCATGTCATTGATGAGCTATCCGAATTATTACCTGGAAATGCCCCCGATGTCATTGTTGATTGCCTTTTTGGTTCGGGATTAAATAGAGCGTTGGATGATGAATCGCAACGTTTGATAACACGACTTAATGCATTGCATGGACATAAAGTTGCTTGTGATATTCCTTCGGGCTTAAATATGCAAGGGCAGGTGACGAGTGTTGGCTTTTGCGCCAACGTAACCATAACCATGGGCGCGTTGAAAACCTCACTCTACAGTGACATTGCTAAAGATCTTACCGGACATATCATGGTCAGTGACTTAGGTGTGCATCGAAATATTTATGAAACGACAACCAATACCTATTTGTTAGACCCATTTGATATGCAACTACCACTGCGTACAAAGCAAAACTCACATAAGGGTACATTTGGCCATTTAAGTGTGATCGTTGGCAATAAAGCTGGAGCTGGCATCATTGCTGCAGAAGCCGCTTTTGCGTTTGGTGCTGGTTTAGTCACTGTTATCACCGATAAAGCTGTAAACATCCCGCTGCATATTATGCAACAGTATACGCTACCAGAAAAATGTACCGCCTTGGCTATCGGTATGGGGCTTGGGAAATTTAAGCAATCGGAAGTTAAGCGGATGTTATGCCTTGATATACCTAAAGTTATTGATGCTGATTTGTTCCATGACGACATTATTCTAACTGTTTTAAATGATGAAGGGGTGGTGCTAACACCACACCCTAAAGAATTTTGTTCTCTGTTGAGACTGAGCAAACTTGCCGATATAACAGTAGAGGAACTGCAAAATAATCGATTAAAATACCTAAGGTTGTTTGCTGAGACCTACCCTAAAGTGGTACTGTTGTTGAAGGGGGCAAACTCTCTTATTACCTATAACCGCATTGTCTACATCAATACTTTGGGAAATAATGCTTTAAGTAAAGGAGGGGCTGGGGATGTGTTAACAGGACTGATTGCGTCACTTTTAACACAAGGACATAGTGCTATAGATGCGACAATTACAGCAAGTCTCGCTCACGGTATGTCAGCAAAAAACTATACCAAAAATAATTATTCTTTAACTCCAATGGATATTATTGAAGGCGTTAAAGTATTGTGACAATAATTGCCACCTTAAACGATCTACCCAATGTTAAATTCGTCAGCTTTTGGAGCATGTTATGTCAGTAAGAAAGCATAAACGTAAAACTGCAAAGCATTCGTACAAAAATCACCGCTCACCGAAATCGGTTAATCAGACTGGTTTTGTTAGTCACTATCCTCGCAGCTCAATGTTTGCGGGTGTATTACTTATTGTCATAAGCTTGTTTCTACTCATTATCGGTATGGGAAGTGAGGCTAAGTTTGGATTGGCTATGCTATCAATGGCTGTCGGCACCATCATTATCTTTTTCGCCAATTTGGCGTTACCCAAAAAAGCAATAAAGATGAACAAATAATGTAATTGGCAGTCGTTAATTTATACAAACCTTTCCTACAGTTTTGAGTTGTGTTAAAGACATTCGCGCAACTCAATCCCCCTCCATACCGGCTTATTTGTCAGTCAGCTTAGCTTTTAAGGTTAATACCTGTGATGATTAATTCACATTTAAATAAAGACTTTAAAAAATCAGTTTAATCGCTTACATTAGATAGTCATTTAATAAGGGTTTAAACCGTTTAAGCTGCTTTGTTAACAAGGAAAATGGATATGAGTCAGACATATAACTTTTGCGCTGGTCCCGCAATGTTGCCAGCTGCAGTGATGGAACAAGCCCAAAAAGAATTTCTTAATTGGAACAATACCGGCGTATCGGTAATGGAGTTAAGCCACCGTAGTAAAGATTACATGGCTGTAGCTACAACTGCAGAACAAGATTTACGTGACTTATTAGCGATACCAGATAACTACAAAGTTATTTTTTCACAAGGTGGCGGCCGTGGTCAGTTTGCCGCTGTGCCGTTAAATATACTTGGTGAAAAAACTGAAGCGGATTACTTACTAACGGGGCAGTGGTCAAAATCAGCCGTTGTTGAAGGTAAAAAATACTGCCAAGTTAATGAATCAAACATCCTAATGCCCAGCTCTGATGGCATTGTGGCGGTTAAGCCAACTTCGCAATGGCAAGTATCAAGTAAAGATACTGCATACGTACATTACTGCCCTAATGAAACTATTGAAGGTATTGAAATTAATGATATCCCTGACATGGGTGATATTCCATTAGTGGCAGATATGTCGTCAAATATCCTGTCAAAACCACTCGATATAAGCAAATTCGGTATTGTCTATGCTGGCGCCCAAAAGAACATTGGTCCATCAGGTCTGGGTGTTGTTATTGTGCGTGATGATCTACTCGATAAGGCGCGACAAGAAACACCATCAATTTTTAATTACAAATTGATGGCTGAGAACGATTCAATGTTTAATACGCCGCCGACGTATTCTTGGTATTTAGCTGGGCTGGTATTTAAGTGGTTAAAGGCACAAGGCGGTCTATCAGCCATCGCAGAGATTAACGCAGAAAAAGCCAAGCTACTTTATGATTATATCGATAGCAGTGATTTCTATGCTAATAATGTTGCAACGGACAATCGCTCAAAAATGAATGTACCGTTTACCTTAGCATCAAGTGATTTAGATACCGCGTTTTTACAACAGTCTCAAGAGGCTAATTTAATGGCTTTGAAAGGTCATCGTATCGTTGGTGGTATGCGTGCAAGTATTTACAACGCAATGCCGATTGAAGGTGTAAAAGCACTGATTGGTTTTATGGAAAAATTTGAACGTCAGCAGCGTTAATTATTAATAGCAGAGCTGTCTACAGGGATTTAATATGAGTTGTGATTTTTTTGCTTTAGCAAATACAGGGGTTCAAGGCTTACACCCTTATCAAGCGGGAAAACCGACTGATGAATTAGAGCGTGAATTAGGCTTAACAGATATAGTTAAATTGGCGTCTAATGAAAATCCATTGGGCGTTGGTGAGTTAGTTAAAGCGGCTTTAGAACAAGAGTTAGCGGGTATTAATCGTTATCCAGATGCGAACGGTTTTTATCTAAAGCAAGCGCTTGCCGATAAATACGATCTTGTTCCTGAACAGTTTACGTTGGGAAATGGTTCAAATGACGTGCTTGAATTGATCGCTCGTAGCTTTGTTACGCCAGAGCACGAAGTTATTTTTGCACAGCATGCGTTTGTCGTTTATCCATTAGTGACGCAAGCTATTGGCGCAACGGGCGTTGCAGTACCAGCAAAAGACTGGGGTCATGATTTAGCGGCAATGTTAGCGGCAATTACACCACGTACTCGTCTTATTTTTATTGCCAATCCGAATAACCCGACTGGTACATTTTTAACGGCGGAAGCGTTATATGAGTTTCTAACTCAAGTGCCTGAAGAGGTCATTGTGGTACTGGATGAGGCTTATTTCGAGTACGTAGATAAAGAATTACAAGCACCGTCGATTACTTGGTTAAAAGAGTTTTCAAACCTCATTATCACACGTACCTTTTCAAAAGCTTATGGCCTTGCTGGTCTGCGTATTGGCTATAGTATGTCACATCCTGATATTGCGGATATTTTAAACCGTGTTCGTCAGCCCTTTAATTGTAATAGTTTGGCACTCGCGGGTGCGACTGCTGCATTGTCTGATCATGACTTTCTAACCGCGAGTGTCGCATTAAATAATCAGCAACTCGATGTATTGGAAACATTTTTTGATGAACAGGGCATTGGTTATATCCCATCGAAAGGTAACTTTATCACTATGGAATTAGCGCAAGACCCCGCTGTTGTTTATCAAAAGTTATTACATAAAGGTGTAATTGTTCGTCCTGTTTCAGGTTATGGATTAGCTAAACATCTACGTGTAAGCATAGGTACAGAACGTGAGAATATCGTGTTTATGCAAGCGTTAATTAGCGTGTTAGGCGAACAAATGAACGTGCAGTCTTGACGCTTTCTTTCTGTTTTAAGACCGCGTTTAAAAGAATCAAATATTAAAAATTAAGTGAATGAATTTATGGAAAAATTAACATTACAACCTATTAATAAAGTGTCGGGCACTGTCAACTTGCCAGGCTCTAAAAGTGTTTCAAATCGAGCATTACTACTGGCTGCATTGGCTGAGGGAACCACACGCTTAACCAATCTGTTAGACAGTGATGATATTCGTCATATGCTAAATGCCCTGACAAAATTAGGCGTACAGTATGATCTGTCTGCATGTAAAACGATTTGTACAGTAACTGGTTTAGGCCGTGCATTTTCTGTAACAGAAAAATTGGAATTATTTTTAGGTAATGCTGGCACGGCCATGCGCCCATTATGTGCGGCATTATGTTTAAGCGAAGGTGAGTTTGAACTAACGGGCGAACCTCGCATGGAAGAGCGACCAATTGGTAGTCTAGTAGATAGCCTGCGCCAAGCGGGTGCTGATGTTACTTACTTAAAAAATGAAGATTACCCACCGTTATTGATTAAAGGCACTGGCTTAAAAGGCGGAAATATTAAAATTGACGGTAGTGTATCTAGTCAGTTCTTAACTGCTTTCTTAATGGCTGCCCCACTTGCTGAAAACGATACCACGATTGAGATCATCGGTGAGTTAGTGTCTAAACCATATATTGAAATTACCCTGCACATTATGGCGCAGTTTGGTATCACGGTTAGTCATGATAACTATCAAACATTTACTATTAAAGGTCAGCAAACATACCAAGCTGCAGGGGATTTCCTGGTTGAAGGCGATGCTTCTTCTGCTTCTTATTTTCTTGCTGCTGCAGCAATTAAAGGCGGTAAGATCCGTGTGACGGGAATTGGTAAAAAATCGATTCAAGGCGATATCCAATTTGCCGATGTTATTGCTGCGATGGGTGGTAAAATCACTTGGGCTGATAGTTATATCGAAGCTGAAGTGGGTGAATTAAAGGCTGTTGACTTAGATATGAACCATATTCCTGATGCGGCAATGACAATCGCAACCACTGCGTTGTTTGCAAAAGGTACAACAGTTATTCGTAATGTATACAACTGGCGCGTGAAAGAAACTGACCGTTTAGCTGCGATGGCAACTGAATTACGAAAAGTTGGCGCAGCAGTCGAAGAGGGTAATGATTACATTAAAATCACACCACCTGCTCAATTAGTTCACGCCGAAATTGATACCTATAACGATCACCGCATGGCAATGTGTTTCTCACTTGTGGCATTAAGTGATACACCAGTAACGATTAATGATCCGGGCTGCACCTCAAAAACATTCCCTGATTATTTCGAGCGATTCATTGGTTTAGTGCAAGCGTAAATCGGTCTCAATCATATTTAACGCTGTTAGCGTTGCATCAATCTTAAATAGCGACGCATTACCGACAAGGTGATGCGTTGCTATTTTTTTATTTGTTCATAAAATTCCATACTATTTTCATGAAGATCCGTTATAATCGCGCCCAGATCCATACAGCACAGTGTCAAGTTGTATGTTAGATATCGATTTTGGAGAATTTATGACAGCAATAGCACCAATTATTACAGTTGATGGGCCAAGCGGCTCTGGTAAAGGTACTTTATGCCAATTACTTGCGGCTAAGCTAGGTTGGCATATACTAGATAGTGGCGCCATTTATCGTGTTTTAGCATTAGCAGCAATGCATCACAATGTTGATTTAGACAACGAGCCTGCTTTAACAGCGCTTGCTGCTAATCTAGACGTACGTTTCGAACCGGCTGATAATGGCTTACAAGTTATCCTCGAAGGCGAGAATGTGTCGCGTGAAATCCGTACTGAAGAAGCAGGTTTTGCAGCTTCTCGAACTGCGGTATTTCCGAGTGTTCGCGAAGCATTATTACAACGTCAGCGTGACTTCCGTGTTGCACCTGGTTTAATTGCTGATGGCCGTGATATGGGTACTGTTGTGTTCACTGATGCTGGCGTAAAAATATTTTTAGACGCTTCTGCTGAAGAAAGGGCTATTCGCCGCTTTAATCAGTTGCAAGACAAAGGCTTCGATGTTAGCATGTCAGCCCTTCTGGAAGAGATCGAAAAGCGTGATCATCAAGATCGCAACCGATTGGTCGCTCCATTAAAGCCAGCAGATGATGCTCTTGTTATCGATTCGACATCTATGTCGATCGAGGACGTAGTTGCTAGTGTGTTGGCTTTTGCAGAAGGTAAAATTTAAGGTAGTCGATATTCTGTCGATTATTTAGCAGTCAAGCATCAAGGATGATGATGACTTTTGATTAACAACCCACATTAGCCGGATTGCTTATGTGAACGTTTTATAAGTACATATAACTCATTATGAATGAATCTTTCGCTTTACTCTTTGAAGAGTCACTACAAGAACTTGCTGCTCCTGGTAGCATCATCAAAGCAACTGTTGTTGCAATCGAAAACGGTTACGTTTTAGTTGACGCTGGTCTTAAATCAGAATCTTCTATTCCTGCTGAAGAATTCAAGAACGCTGCTGGCGAACTTGAAGTTGAAGTTGGTCAAGAAGTTGATGTAGCACTAGAATCAATTGAAGACGGTTTCGGTGAAACTCAACTTTCTCGTGAAAAAGCTAAACGCCACGAGTCTTGGATTCAGCTTGAAAAAGCATACGAAGACCAAGAAACTGTTATCGGTGTTATCAACGGTAAAGTTAAAGGTGGTTTCACGGTTGAAGTGAACACAATTCGCGCATTCTTACCAGGTTCTTTAGTAGACGTTCGTCCTGTACGTGACACTACTCACCTTGAAGGCAAAGAGTTAGAGTTCAAAGTAATCAAACTTGACCAAAAACGTAACAACGTAGTTGTTTCACGTCGCGCAGTTATCGAAACTGAAAACAGTGCAGAACGTGAAGAACTTCTTGCTAACCTTCAAGAAGGTCAAGAAGTTAAAGGTATCGTTAAGAACCTTACTGACTATGGCGCATTCGTTGATCTTGGTGGTGTTGATGGTCTTCTACACATTACTGATATGGCTTGGAAACGTGTTAAACACCCAAGCGAAATCGTTAATGTTGGCGATGAAATCAACGTTAAAGTTCTTAAATTCGATCGTGAACGTACACGTGTATCTCTAGGTCTTAAGCAATTAGGCGAAGATCCATGGGTAGCTATCGCTAAACGTTACCCAGAAAGCACTAAGCTTACGGGTAAAGTTACGAACTTAACTGACTACGGTTGTTTCGTTGAAATTGAAGAAGGCGTTGAAGGTCTAGTTCACGTTTCTGAAATGGCTTGGACTAACAAAAACATTCACCCTTCTAAAGTGGTTAATGTTGGCGATTCTGTTGAAGTTATGGTTCTTGATATCGACGAAGAACGTCGTCGTATCAGCCTAGGTCTTAAGCAGTGTAAAGCTAACCCATGGCAGTCATTTGCAGAAATGCAAGCTAAGGGCGATCGCGTAACTGGTAAGATCAAGTCTATTACTGACTTCGGTATCTTCATCGGTCTTGACGGCGGCATTGACGGTCTAGTTCATCTTTCAGACATCTCTTGGGATGCTACTGGTGAAGAAGCCGTTCGTGACTATAAGAAAGGCGACGAAATCACTGCTGTAGTTCTACAAGTAGACCCAGAGCGTGAACGTATTTCTTTAGGTATCAAGCAAATTGATGAAGACCCGTTCAACGAATACCTAGCTAATAACAAGAAGAATGCTATTGTTAATGGTACAGTTTCTTCTGTTGACGCTAAAGGCGCGACAATTGAACTTGCTAAAGGTGTTGAAGGTTACATCCGTGTTGGCGATATCTCACGTGACCGTATCGAAGATGCAAGCCTAGTATTATCTGAAGGCGAATCAGTTGAAGCTAAATATGTTGGTGTTGATCGTAAAAACCGCGTAATTAGTCTTTCAATTAAAGCTAAAGATGAAGCTGACGAGAAAGAAGCAATGGCTAGTGTAAACAGCCAACCGCAAGAGTCTGGTCTTTCTGCTATGGCAGAAGCATTTAAAGCTGCTAAAGGCGAATAATTAGCCTGAGGGATGTTTATTCATCCCTCATTAGTACGATGTCGACAATATTTCTTAAATGGAGATTATATGACAAAATCAGAACTTATCGAACGTCTTTGCACAGCAAATTCGCAGCTGGCGACTAAAGATGTTGAATTATCTGTGAAAGCAATACTTGACCAGATGGTAGATACTTTAGCTACTGGTGATCGAATCGAAATTCGGGGTTTTGGAAGTTTTTCTCTACATTACCGTGAACCTCGAGTTGGGCGCAATCCTAAATCGGGTGAAAAGGTTGAATTAGAGGGCAAATATGTTCCTCATTTCAAACCAGGTAAAGAACTTCGAGATCGTGTTAACGCTTCTATATAGCAGTTGATACTTGCAAAAACGGCATACTTAGGTATGTCGTTTTTTTTTACATTTTTTTATGTAATTACCCCGGTTTGTCAGGCTGCCTAAATACGACAAGAGAGCAGTAGTTTTGGTTTACACCATATATTACTAGCACTTGCCCCGTTAATTGGCGATAATCCCTTGTAATGCTATTTATCTCACAGAGGACGTCGATGAAATCATTTATCTTTTTTATTATAATCGCTTGTACACTGGCGCTGGCTGCTGCATTTGCGGCAAGTAACGATCAGTTAGTTGATTTTAATTATCTAATCGCACTCGATTCGTTTAAGTTATCTTCGTTGCTTATTGGTGCATTTGTTGCTGGCTTAATTGTAGCCGGTACTTGTATGAGTTTGTTTGTGATGAAATTAAAATTATCGCTAGCAAAATTAAAACGAAAATCAAAACGTCAAGTTACTGAACTTGAGCGCTTACGCATTACTGAAGTTAAAGGTTAATTTACTGTATGTTTGAACTTTTATTTCTTTTACTTCCTGTTGCTGCCGCGTATGGCTGGTATATGGGTAGAAGAAATGGCCGCTATTTACAACAAGATAAGCAACATACGATCTCTAGAGAGTATGTAACCGGGCTTAACTTTTTATTATCAGACCAACCTGATAAAGCGGTTGACCTATTTATCGACTTGCTTGATGTTGATAGCGAAACAATTGATACGCATTTAGCGCTCGGCAATCTATTTCGCCAACGTGGCGAAGTACAGCGTGCAATTAAGATCCATCAGAATCTCATTGCCCGACCGTCATTGACGCATGAGCAGCGTAACCTTGCTTTATTACAACTCGCCCGCGATTACCTTGCGGCGGGGTTGGTCGATCGCGCTGAAGAATTGTTTTTAAAGTTGATTGATGAACCAGAGCATCGTGAAGTCGCGTTATCGCAGCTCATCATTATTTATGAGCAAACCAAAGAATGGGAACAAGCGATTGCGATCGGCATTAAACTGAAAAAAATGGGTGATGTTAAAATCGAACGTAAAGTGGCGCATTTTTATTGTGCGTTAGCTGCATCACCAGGGTTGATTAATGAACCAAAGAAACGTTTAGCGAGTCTCAAAAAAGCCCTGCAGTATGACAAGCTCTGTGTGAGAGCAAGTATCATGCTTGCCGACCTACACATTGAGCACGGCGAACATAAAAAAGCCATTGTTTGGCTTGAACATGTGATGACGCAGGACGTAGATTTTGTCACTGAGATCCTACAAAAATTAAAAAGTTGCTATCTTGAGATCAATAATGAAGATGGTTTTATTCATTTTCTGAACGATGCTCAAACCAATAAAGTGGGTATCAGCGTTGCCATTGAATTAGCCGATTTTACTGTAAACAGTGTTGGGCTCGAGCCCGCAGAAAAATTAATTCTGAATCAAATTGTGCGTACGCCAACCATGAAAGGCTTTTACCATTTGATGCAGTATCAAGAACAAGCTGCAGAAGAAGGTAAAGCTAAAGAAAGTTTAACTATGTTACGTAACCTCGTTGGTGAACAGCTTAAGTTAAAACCGATCTATCGCTGTAGTAAATGTGGCTTTAGTACTAAACGTATCTACTGGCACTGCCCATCGTGTAAGCGCTGGGGAAGTGTTAAACCAATTCGTGGCTTAGATGGCGAGTAAAAATTAATGCCGTTATAAAAAGACACCATAATAAGATAATGAATAACCCGGACTTAGGAAGAGATATGTTGCAAGATAGTAAAGTAGTTGTCGCACTTGATTATGCTGATGAAGCAAGTGCATTGAATTTTGTTGATAAGATTAATCCTAGCCAATGCCGCCTTAAAGTAGGCAAGGAAATGTTCACGTTATTTGGACCTGAATTTGTGCGTAAATTAGTTGCGCGTGACTTTGATGTGTTTTTAGATCTTAAGTTTCATGATATTCCAAACACAGTGGCGAAAGCAGTGGCAGCCGCGGCTGAGCTTGGTGTGTGGATGGTTAATGTGCATGCATGCGGTGGTAAGCGTATGATGGAAGCTGCAAAATCAGCACTAGTACCTTATGGCGATAGAG
Organism: Moritella sp.; assembly: GCF_033791185.1. Lineage (GTDB taxonomy): Bacteria > Pseudomonadota > Gammaproteobacteria > Enterobacterales > Moritellaceae > Moritella. The sequence goes on from NZ_JASJHF010000136.1 coordinate 18,885, forward strand.
CTCCGATTCTAATTGCGGTGACAGTACTTACCAGTATGGAACAAGAAGATCTTGCTCAAATGGGTGTTAACATTACACCTGCTGAACAGGTTATTCGTTTAGCTAAACTAACTAAAGAAAGTGGCTTAGACGGTGTGGTTTGTTCTTCGCAAGAAGCGTCAATGCTTAAAGCTGAGTTAGGGGAATCTTTTCAGCTAATTACTCCAGGTATTCGTCCGGCAGGCAGCGCTGCGGGAGATCAACGTCGTATTATGACGCCTGTTGAGGCTGTTGCTGCGGGTTCTGATTATTTAGTGATTGGTCGGCCAATTACCCAATCTGAATCTCCAATGCAAGTATTAACTGAAATCAATGAAAGTTTAGCAAGCTAAGCGCCCTTTAATCCAAGGTAAATGATTTTAAGAGCGCTTAGGTGCTCTTTTTTTGTTTAGATAAACATAGAGGGGAGCAATAATAAATCCTGTTACAAGTCCATATAGGTGCGCATCTGTGAGCACGGTCGCTTCGATTAATTGGCTCATCTCGATTGGACTGTTAAATAATTGCTCGTTGAGCACTTTGATAATGGTACCAATAATTAATATATAACCGGAGTAATAGTGCTTGGTTATATCAAGTATCGCGCCGACAATAATCATGCCGTGTAAAACACCTGATAAACCGACGTATAATTGTGTGCTCGGCGATAACCACAGTATGCCTGCCCCCACACCGATTGATAACAGTAAAATTAAACTTGTGTACGCGACACCACTATAATATCGATAATGTAAGCCAGCTATAACGGCTAGAGCTGTTAAGTTTAAGGTCAGATGATAGATATTCGTATGATTAAAATTACCAGTGAGCAAGCGCCAGTATTCACCATTGAGAATCAATTCCCTGTTATAATCCAGAGCGGTTATATTGTTGGCAGAAATTACATATATAATTAGGCATAATAGCCCGAGAAAAAGCCAGTTTAACCACCGGTGTTGAATTAGCATGTCTTATTAATCCATAATATTTAGGTTTGTTGTGAGTAAAAGAAAAAAGTGTACTGTATGCGATA
>NZ_JASJHF010000137.1:0-11184 GCF_033791185.1 Moritella sp.
AAGATAGAGCGAGCTTAACTATCGCAAAGCATGTAAAAGGCGATGGATTATATAATTTTATAAAAATCTAATAAATAGAAAATAACAGCAATTATTTTGATGAAATCACTGTTTTCAAACTAAAAAATAACAATTCAATAAATATTAATTACTAATTTAGTTATAATCCCTATTTGGTTTAATGAATGGATAATGCCATGATCACAATAAATCAACTGAAACTGAGAATCGTTTAATAACCAACTGACGATGCAATCGATTTGGGGAAAAGGTTTTTAGATATAAAAAAGCCCATTTATATTAACTCCATTATTGAGAATAATACAAACAGGCTATGTATACGGCGTTATTACTCGAATACAGTCTTTAATTAGCGGTAATTAATGATTATTCTACCGTAACAGCCTTGGCAAGGTTACGAGGTTGATCCACGTCTGTACCTTTAATCAGCGCGACATGGTATGAAAGTAACTGCATTGGTAAGGTATAGAAGATTGGCGCGGTAATTTCACTTACATGCGGCATCGTGATGATCTTCATGCCTTCTGATTCAACAAAACCAGCGTCTGCGTCAGCGAATACATACAGTAGGCCGCCACGAGCACGTACTTCTTCAATATTCGATTTCAGTTTTTCTAATAATTCATTAGTCGGTGCAATAACCACAACTGGCATGTCTGCATCAACTAACGCTAAAGGACCATGTTTCAATTCACCCGCCGCGTAAGCTTCAGCGTGAATGTAAGAGATCTCTTTAAGCTTAAGCGCCGCTTCCATTGCGATAGGGTAGAACTCACCACGACCTAAGAATAATGTGTGATGTTTATCGGCAAAGTCTTGCGCCAGTGCTTCGATGTCTTTATCAAAGGTAAGTGACGCTTCAATTTGTGCAGGTAGCGCATGCAGCGCGGTAACAATTTCCGCTTCTTTTTCTGCGTTAATGACTTTTTTCTCTTTACCTAATGCTGTTACTAACATTAATAAAGCAGATAATTGCGTGGTGAATGCTTTGGTAGAAGCTACGCCAATTTCAGTGCCAGCACGGGTCATGAATGCAAAGTCTGATTCACGCACTAACGAAGAACCGGCCACGTTACAAATAGTCATTGCAGCCATGTAGCCTTTTTCCTTGGCAAGGCGTAGTGCTGCTAAGGTATCTGCGGTTTCACCTGATTGTGACAAGGTGATGAGTAGACTGTTAGGACGTGTTACAAATTTACGGTAGCGGAACTCAGAAGCAATTTCGACATCACAACTGACGCCAGCTAAAGATTCAAACCAATAACGCGCCGTCATACCAGCATTGTAAGAAGTACCACAAGCAATAATTTGAATGTGTTCTACTTTCGGTAAGATCTCTGCGGCGTTAACACCGATGCTTTGGGTGATCACGCTGTTAGCTGAAAGGCGGCCTTCCATGGTATTGGTTAATGCAACAGGCTGTTCAAAGATCTCTTTCTGCATATAATGACGGAATTTACCTTTATCGGCAGCATCATGTTCAGCGTTTGATTCAATCACTTCACGTGTAACCGCTGCGCCATTAATATCAAATACTGATACGTCGCGACGAGTCACTTCAGCCACATCGCCTTCTTCAAGGTACATAAAACGACGAGTTACGTTAAGCAGTGCGAGTTGATCGGATGCTAAGAAGTTTTCACCCACACCCAAACCAATCACAATTGGGCTGCCAGAGCGAGCAACAATTAATTTACCAGGTTCTAAACGGTTAAGTACAACCGTACCGTAAGCACCATCTAACTGTGAGGCCGTTTTTTGAACCGCTTCAAGTAGGCTATCTGTAGAGCGTAGTTCCCATTCAACCAAATGAGCAATGACCTCAGTGTCGGTTTGCGATTGGAAAACGTAACCACGCTGTTGTAATAATTCACGTAGTGATTCATGGTTTTCAATAATACCGTTATGTACCACGGCAATATCACCAGAAACGTGTGGATGGGCATTCGCTTGTGAAGGTTCACCGTGTGTCGCCCAACGTGTATGGGCAATACCCGTACCGCCAACAGGCTGTTCTGCATCTACCGCATTCGCTAATTCTTTTACTTTGCCTAAGCTACGCACACGTTGCAGGTTGTTATCTTGGTCAACGATTGCCACACCGGCTGAATCATACCCGCGATATTCTAAACGACGTAAACCTTCAACTAAAATTTCAGCGATATCTCTTTGTGCTACAGCACCAACAATCCCACACATGGTCTTCTCCTAGCTTTATAAATTGCATAATATTTTTAAACAAGTAATAACCACGTGATAGTGTTGTCTATCGGTCCGTGACGACGTTCGTCCTATACAACTTGTTTTCATAATTTTGAGAGCGAAACTTTTATTATTTTGTATTTTAAGTTTGAAACGTAACTTAGATTAATCGTATTCGCTACGTCTCATTAAATATAGCGGGTGATTGAAATTTATCTATTTTTCACCGGCTATATAGCGACTTAAATTAGTGAATTATACAATCAAAGTTTCGATTTGGTTGCATTTTAGTTTCGTTTGTTTCATTTGTCTATTGAAACTTACAAGTTATGTGTGATTTAAGCTAATCAATGAAACTAATCTAATGAACTAAGAAAAAAAGCAACATACTCAATATTGCTGTGACCAAGGTGTTACGGGTTAATAGGATCAATAACACTGCAAACACGGCACCGATTAAATAGCTATTATCAAGGTTAAGGTGCAAAGTATTATCTTGAAGGAAAACAATCGGCGCTAGAATCGCGGTGAGAACGGCTGGTGCGGAGTAACTTAAAAATTTCACTATGCTGGGGTTAAGGCGCAAGGGGAGCTTCGGTTCAATGAAGATATAGCGACTAATAAATATAATCACCGTCATTAATATGATTGTTAACCAGATCATAGGTCGTCTCCTGGTCTTGTTAATAGGGTTTTATTTGGGTGCGCTTCATTAGTTAATTTAGCGGTAAGCATACCAGCGCTCATGCCTGATAATGCTGCGATAATTAATCCCGCGGGGACATGAAATAGTTCGCACACGACAGCCATGACTAACGAAACCACTACGCTAACTAGAATGGACGGGGTTTTAATGGCTGGAACAACTAAAGCTATAAAGGTAGCGGCGATAGCGAAGTCTAAACCGAGTTCATCTAAATTAGGGATCTGTTGACCAGCAAAGATACCGACCGCAGAAGCCAGATTCCAAATCAGATAGAAGCTAAACCCTCCGCCAAACGCGAACCAGCGGTCAAACTTATGTTGTTTGGTTTCACTGCATATAGCAAATAATTCGTCGGTGAGTAAGAAACCGAGTGTTAATCGCCAGCGTAAGGGCAGAGGACTCATTTGGTGGCGCATGGCCATACCATATAAAAAATGGCGAGAGGTAATGAGTAGGGTGGTTAATAGGATACTGGTTAATCCTACCCCTGATTTAATCATCCCGACAGCTACAAGTTGCGCTGCACCTGCAAACACAATCGCTGACATTGCTTGGCTTTGAATGATATCTAAACCAGCTTCAATGGCGTAAGAACCTGCTAAAATACCCCAAGGGATCACTGCGATACTAAGAGGCAGTGCGGCGATGATACCTTGTATTAAACTCGTTAGTTTGCGGTTTTTGTCGTTGCCTGCGGTGACTTGCATGTATTAAATCCCTCTGCCTCTTTGAAAAAAAGCCTTAAAATATTAGCATCATGGCGAATATATTAAGGCTTTTAAAGAGATACATTGAGGATTAGATGCTAATCACTAGAATATCTTGGTTAAACAGTTTTTAATGCTATTTATCTTCGATAAATCCGAATTCATTATCTTGCACATAAACGACTTTACAATAATCGATGTAGGTCGCACTGTGAATACGGTTAGCGGCAATGTAACCAGTGTCACCTTGGTTAAGCGTTAGCTCTTCACCATCTTTAACAAGTTCGCCATTTTCACGGATGTAAAATACTAAATGCATCTTACCTTCAACCATTACAGTCATATCATCATGCGGATGGTGGTGCGGGTCTTCTACTGTACCAGCTTCCCAAGTTTCCAATAATACGGTTACACCCTTGCTGTTTTCAGGAAAAGTATCACGGTATTTAAAACCTGCTGGTGCTTCGTCGTCAGTTAAAAAATTATCCCAGATAGCTGAATTGTCGCCGTTGTGTAGTTGATTTGACATATGTTATTTCTTTAGTGGACTATAAGTAGAGGCATTATACTAACCTATGCTGGCAAGGAATTCATGCGTTTGAAGCTGAATTTTTTGTAAAGACGAAATTAATTGCTGCTTGGTTGGCGTTCTTGTGGTTTATTTAACTGTTTGAGGTGGGTGGTTTTGGCCAATAATGATATAAAAAAAACCAGTTGGAAAGTAGCCAACTGGTTTTTGTATTCGCCTATATTGTTCTAGTTCTAGTGCTGAGCTTTGTGCTCGCCAGTACCAAAATGCCAATCGTAATGGAAGCTTTGGCTTGCATCTTGATCTTTACGACGGTAAGTGTGGCCACCAAAGTAGTCACGCATCGCTTGGATAAGGCTTGCTGAAGAGTCTGCTTCACGGTAGCAATCATAGTAGCTCATTGCTGCGCTGATTGAAGGCATTGGCATACCTTGCATGATCGCTTTCGCTAATACTTCACGCCACGCCATTTGGCTTTCTGCTAATGTATTCGTGAAACGTTCAGCTAACATTAGGTTTAATAGCTCAGGTTCAGCTTGGTAAGCTTTTGAGATATCATCTAAGAAGTGAGCGCGGATCACGCAACCAGCACGCCAGATTTTTGCAATTGCAACGTAATCTAGTGTCCAGTTATGTTCTTTTTCTGCTGCCGTCATCAATTCAAAACCTTGCGCGTAGCTACAGATTTTTGAACAATACAGAGCGTCAGCCAGTTTTGCTAACCATACGTTGCGGTCTTCGATAGCAACTGCAGGGCCTGCAAGTTTCGTCGCGCCCACCTGACGGATAGATTTTTGTGTGCTTAGGCAACGTGCAAATACAGATTCTGCAATTGCGTTGGCTGGTACGCCAAGCTCTAGTGCTTCACGTGCAGTCCAGTTACCTGTGCCTTTTTGGCCAGCTTGATCCATGATCACGTCAACCATAGGCTTGCCAGTTGCTTCATCAACAACTTTCAGGATGTTACCTGTGATTTCGATAAGGTAGCTTTGTAGCTTGCCTTTATTCCATTCACTGAATACTTCACCCACTTCAACAGCAGACATACCTAAGATTTGACGCATGAATTGCACCACTTCGGCAATCATTTGCATATCAGCATATTCGATACCGTTGTGTACCATTTTAACAAAGTGGCCAGAACCGATTGGACCAATGTATTCTGCACAAGGTTCGCCTTCAGGTAATGGCTGGTCTACTTGTGTACGGGCAATTTCAACACCTGTTACAGGATCTACTTTTGCTGACATTGCTTGCCACATAGGTTTTAACCATTCCCATGCTGCTCTGTCGCCACTTGGCATTAGTGATGGACCGAAACGAGCGCCCACTTCACCACCTGAGATAGCACAAGTGAAGAAGTTAAACTTACCTGCATAAGAATCGGCACGGGCAATAGAATCACGCCATTGGCTGTTACCAGTATCAACAACGATGTCGCTTGCTTCTAAGCCAGCTGCAATTAAGTCGTTACAAATGATATCAACAACAGGGCCTGCTGGAACAGAAAGCACGATACGACGTGGTGTATCTAATTGTTGAATTAGTTCAGCAAGATCAGCAACGGCAATTAATTTTGCTGCTGTAAGTGGTTGATGACGTTTAACGATGTCAGTACGACGGCCTTCGTTAATGTCAAAAGCGGCAACTGAAAAGCCACGTTCTGCTAAATTTAATGCCATGTTGGCACCCATTACGCCTAAACCTATTACTGCAATATCAATATTATTATTCATCTGGTCCTCTGTGCCTTAGCAAGTCATGAAGGTGAGAATTGGCTAATGCCTGATTGTTTAAGGCATGATATAGAAAGTAGCAAAAGATACAATGTTAACGCTATCGTTATTTTTCTTTTTCATATAATTCGCTTTTTAGTTCATTAATTTTAAATCATCAATATTAATATGGTTAACCTGCTTAGCTAGATGCGATCTACATCACATAATCTTTGCTTTTTTGTATTTAGGACTGAGTCTTTCCTGCTCAGTTATACTATTTCGCCTAAAATTATTAACATGTTTATACAACTTTAGGCTAATACAGTGAGAGGGCCAAATGTAGTGACTATGACTGATCGTCATGTTAAAAAACGTACAGAATTGATACTTTAAAGTTAATTCAAAAGTTTATTTACCCCTAATTGTAGATAGGTATAATGTGGTAAGTATTTTATAACTAAGGATATTAGGCGTATGAGTTCCAACAGTCGCAAGTCTGGTCGAGTGACCTTACAAGATGTTGCAAATAAAGTGGGCGTTACTAAAATCACTGTCTCTAGGGCGATACGCACCCCCGAAAAAGTGTCGGAATCATTACGCTTAACTATCCATAAAGCCATTGAACAAATGGGCTATGTACCTAATCGCGCCGCGAGCATGTTAAGTACTAAACAAAGTAAAACTATTGTATTGATTGTTCCTTCTTTGTCTAACGGTGTATTTGCTGACGTGGTACGCGGTATTAATGATGTCATGTTAGCTGAAGGCTACCAGATATTATTGGGTCACTCAGGTTATTCCTTATTAGAAGAAGAACGCTTAATCGAAACTTATTTACAGTTTGGTATTGATGGCATCATTATTTCGGGTACCCATCATACCGAGCGCAGTAACCGTTTATTACGCAAATCAAACCTACCTGTTGTAGAGATAATGGAATGTAATGATAAAGCCATCGATATGTCTGTTGGTTTGGATCATGCCCAAGCTGGTTATGAGATAACTCAATATTTGATTGGTAAAGGTTATAAAAACATTGGTTTTGCTGGTGCGCGAATGGATTTACGTGCGCAACTACGTTTAGACGGCTGGCGTAAAGCTATTTGGGAAACAGATTTAGGTGATGAACGTGTTGTCACTAGTACCTATGCCTCTACTTACCAAATGGGCGCGGACATGTTGACCGAAATATTAGGCGAATGGCCTGATACTGATTGTATCTTCTTCTGTAATGATGATTTAGCGGCTGGCGCACTGTTTGAATGTCAGCGTCGGAATCTAAAAGTACCGAAAGATATCGCTTTGGTTGGCTTTAACGACCTTGATATTTGCTCAGCGACAAATCCTAAATTAACCTCTGTTTCTATTCCACGCTTTGACATTGGTGAACAGGCAGCAAAGTTATTATTGAAAAAAATTAATGATGAGCCTATCGAAAATAAGCATTTAGATCTCGGTTTTATTATTTCTGAACGTGCGAGTACGTAACTCAAGTGGATAATACTTGTGTTTTTTCGTGTTATCGGTAACATCGCATGGGTTGATTTAGAACGATGTTAAGAAGTAAAGAATATGATAGGCAGAACGATTATTGTGATGGGCGTTTCGGGTAGCGGGAAGTCTACGATAGGATTAAAACTTGCGCAGCAACTTGGCGTTAAATTTATTGATGGTGATGACCTGCATCCTAAAGCTAACATTTTAAAAATGGCAGCTGGCCAACCATTAAATGATGCAGACCGTAAACCTTGGTTAGAGCGTATTCGCGATGCATGTTTTAGCATAGAGAAAAAAAGTGAAACCGGTATTATCGTTTGCTCTGCATTACGTAAAGACTATCGCGATCAAATTCGCGATGGCAATAAAGCGGTTACTTTTATCTACTTAGATGGTAGTTATGATTTGATTTTAACGCGCATGAAAGCGCGGGCTGGGCACTTCTTCAGTGGTGAGGATATGTTACTAAGTCAATTCAGTATCTTAGAGTTACCGCTTGAGGATGAATTAGACGTATTGTCGGTGCCTATCGATGGTACAATTGATGACATAGTAACACTTAGTATTACAGCACTAAAGAATAACTAGCATCACGATGTTGGTTTGATATTTTAATCTTATATATAAAATATCCGTGCACCCATGAAGTATAATAATGGTCATATTTAAATCAAAATATGACCGTTTTTTTTATCTCGACTTCTAACTTTCAAATGAAACTCAAAGGTTGAGTATATGTAATATGTGTGAGTTTAAAGTTGAAATTAACCGATAACTTTATGTGAAAATGTGAGGTTAACCCTAGAGTTTAGCTGTTTGTAGGAGTAAGATTGCCCAATAGTTACCGGTAACATGGCGATTAACATAAAAGTTAACATAAGATCATTATCGGGTTTATCAGAAACCAAGGATACCACTACCAATGAAAACCATTACTAAAACAATTATTGCAGCGTCGGTTGCTGCAATGATGAGTGCATCTGCCTTCGCTGCCGAATTTAATTTTAAATTCCAATCTTCAGATCCCTCTGGTGAGAAGAACTTCCAAGTACAACAAGCATGGGCTGAGCAATTAGAAAAAGATTCTAACGGTCGTATCGATGTCACTATGTTACCTGTTGGTGCTGTAATTAAGCACACAGAAACACTTGATGGTATTAAATTTGGTGTCTTACAAGGTCACATTACAGCAACAAGTTTTTTTGCTGGTAAAGATCCTGCATTTGGTTTGATGGGTAACACGGTTGGTGCTTGGTCTGACCCACTGCAACTATTAGATTACATGTATAACGGTGGCGGTAACGAGCTAATGCGTGAAATCTACCAGCCATATGGTATTTATTATATTGGTGCATCAGCAACGGGTCTGGAAGCATTTGTTTCTAAAGTACCATTAAACGGTGTTGACGATCTTAAAGGTCTAAAATTACGTGCACCAGAAGGTCTAGTACAACAAGTATTTGCAGCAGCAGGTGCATCACCCGTTAACTTACCGGGTTCAGAAGTATTCACTGGTTTAAGTAAAGGCGTTATTGATGCCGCCGATTACACGGTATTTTCGACGAACCACAAAGCCGGTTTAAATGATGTCGCACCGCACCCTGTGTATCCTGGTTTCCACTCGTTACCTGCAATTGAAGTTTCGATCAGTGCCAAATCGTGGAATAAACTACCAGCTGACTTACAAAAAGTGATGCAAGATTCAGTTAAAACATTTGCTTACACTATGGTTGATACATTGAAAAAAGCAGATGCAGAAGCGGTTGCTGATGCCATTGCAGATCCAAACATTACCGTGCATGACTGGCCTGCAGCGGAACGTAAAAAATTCCGTACAATTGCACGTAGTCAATGGGAAGTTTACGCAAAACGTTCTCCAAATGCACAAAAAGTATATGATTCTGTAACCACATATTTAAGCGAGAAAAACTTACTGTAATTGCAGTGAGCGTTATATTTGAAGGCTGCTTGGCAGCCTTTTTTTCAACTTAGAAGATGAACAAATAGATGAGTAAAACCGAAGAAACCCAACCAAAAAATGGCCTCGATGCAGGCATTATATGGGCTGGCAATGCAATCAGTGTGTTATTTCTGTTTACGGTATTAATATCCTTTTATGAAGTGCTTATGCGTTACGCATTTAATGCACCGACGATTTGGGTACATGAAACCGCGTCCTTTATTGGCGGAACATTATTTGTACTTGGTGGCGCTTATGGATTAGCGACAGATAAACACGTACGCGTTGTGCTTATTTACGATCATGTATCTGAGCGTGCAAAGCAGTACTTAAATGTATTCCATCACATTATGGGTTTACTGTTCACTACATTACTCTCTTATGCTGCTTGGACCATGACGGAAGGCGCTTGGTTTGCACCCTGGGGGGAGATGCGTTTAGAAACATCTGGCTCTGCTTGGAACCCGGTATTTCCTGCGCTACTTAAAGCGTTAATTTTTGGTACTCTGTGCTTAATGTCAGTGCAATTTGTATTGCACCTAATTCAAGAAATCCACGGCTTAGTTAAGAAGAAAAAATAATATGTTTGATCTTTCATCTATTGGTATTGCTTACGGCAGTTTATTAATGCTTGTGTTGATGATTGCCCTGTTATTAACAGGTATGCAATTGGCATTTGTAACTGGCTTAGTTGCTGTTATCTTCACATTCGGTTGGTTTGGTCCTGAGGTATTACCTCTTATTACCAGTCGTATTTATAGTTTTGTTAGTGGGTATGTATTTTTAGCCGTGCCTATGTTTGTATTGATGGCCGCCTTACTTGACCGTTCTGGTATTGCGCATGATTTATTCGATGCAATGAAAAAAGTAGGTCGTAACGTGCGTGGTGGTGTTGCGGTTCAAACACTATTAGTTGCGGTATTACTGGCTTCAATGTCGGGTGTAATTGGCGGTGAAACCGTATTGCTTGGTATTCTTGCGCTGCCACAAATGCTGCGCTTGGGGTACGATCGTAAATTAGCGATTGGTACTACCTGTGCTGGTGGCGCGTTAGGTACTATGTTACCACCAAGTATCGTATTGATTATTTATGGTCTAACAGCCAGTGTGTCAATTGGTGATCTGTTTAAAGCGTCATTCTTACCGGCGGCAGTATTAGCGTTACTGTATATTTTGTACGTATTAATTCGTTGTTATTTAAACCCGTCATTAGCACCATTGCCAACAGCAGAAGAATTAGCTGAAGATGCTGCGAAAGACATTAACTTTAAGAAAGCATTATTATTCCCAATGTTATCTGTTGCTGTGGTACTTGGCAGTATCTACAGCGGTATTGCATCAATTACTGAAGCATCGGCATTAGGTGTTGTGGGTATTGCAATCAGTGCGGCCATCCGTGGTGAGCTTAACTGGAACATGTTAAAAGAAAGTTCGATCGCGACATTACGTACTTGCGGCATGATCATCTGGATTGGTATTGGTGCCAGCGCCTTAGTGGGTGTGTACAACTTAATGGGCGGCATTGATTTTGTAAGTGATGGTATCTTGGCGATGAGTGGTGGTAGCCCAATGGGTACTATCCTAATCATGATGGCTGTATTGTTTGTATTAGGTATGTTTCTTGATTGGGTTGGTGTTGCGCTATTAACTATGCCTATCTTTGTACCGATTGTTGTTGGTTTAGGTTTTGACCCAATTTGGTTTGGTGTGGTGTTCTGTATGAATATGCAGGTTTCATTCTTATCACCGCCATTTGGTCCCGCCGCTTTTTACCTTAAATCGGTTGCACCAAAAGACATTAGCTTAGGGGAAATTTTCAGTGCACTTGTTCCGTTTATCTGTTT
>NZ_JASJHF010000138.1:0-9027 GCF_033791185.1 Moritella sp.
ATGTCACCGAAGTGTTCTTCCATTTCATGGATCTTAATGTGTTCAAGTAGTGTTTTTTGAACACGACCTTCAAAACCTGAAAAAGCTTGAACTACGTACCATCTCATTTTCTGTTCAGACATGAACTTATACCTTTACATCTGTGATAAATGCAACTATACGAACTAGAATACCATCTAATCCCCATAGCACTAACGCCATAATAGCGGTAACAACTAATACGATAAGTGTAGTTTGGATCGCCTCTTGGCGTGTAGGCCAAACTACTTTACGTACTTCTGTTCTTGATTCAGATGCAAATTCAAGCGCATTGCGCCCTTTACTTGTCTGTAATGCAATGCCACCAGCAATAACAGCGGCAATAATTACAGCAACTGCGCGGATTAACACTGATTCTTCACTAAAAATATTGTTACCAATAACTGTGCCAATTAGAATTATTGCAACTAGTACCCATTTTACAGTTTCTAGTGCTTTTCCTTGGTTTTCAGTATTTGAAGTCATACTACTAACCTGTACCTTAAGACAAAAAAATCCGCTGTTACACGGCGATGACAGTGGTAGGAGGGAGATAATCGAACTCACAAACATCAGTTTGGAGACCGCCTTTCTACCAATTGGAACTACCCCTACAAACGGAGCACCTAATTATAGGGGCTTTCATTTTTCATGCAAGTTATTCGTATATAATTATGAATAATATTTGAATTACAAATAGCTTAAATAGATTATGATTGTGATTATTTTTTTGATTATTTGATTTTTAAAGCGTGGTTATTTTCAAGGTATTGTTATTTGATATGAAGAATAGAGAGAAGAAGAAATAATAGACCTAAAAAATGGTGCTGATACCCAGAATCGAACTGGGGACCTCATCCTTACCAAGGATGCGCTCTACCGACTGAGCCATATCAGCGAATTTGGAGCGGGCGGCGGGAATCGAACCCGCATTATCAGCTTGGAAGGCTGGAGTAATAGCCATTATACGACGCCCGCATGCGTCCTGAATACAAAGTGGTGGAGGGAGAAGGATTCGAACCTTCGAAGGCTGAGCCGTCAGATTTACAGTCTGATCCCTTTGGCCACTCGGGAACCCCTCCACATATTGTACTTCAGTAACAAGTTAAATGGTGCCGACTGCCGGAGTCGAACTGGCGACCTACTGATTACAAGTCAGTTGCTCTACCTACTGAGCTAAGTCGGCGGCGTCACTTAACGAGGAGAGATTCTAGAGCAAGCCCCTACCTCTTGCAACCTTAATCTATAAAAACCAGTTTTTTTCTATTCACATGGTGAATTATTAGCCACTTCGACTAAGCTTCGACTCAAAATTCTAATAACATCAATCGCTGATTACATTTCAGCGCGTCGCAATGATACTTCACCACCAACATGTGGGCTAATAACGCCGTCAACTTCTAATAACAATGCGCCAGTATGATCAATGCCTTTGGCAATACCGTGTTTTTGCTTCACACCCAAGGTTAAAACCACAGGACAATCTTTAAATGCATCACACTCGTTCCATTCTTCGACAAAATGGCAAAAACCCAATTGTTCAAAGTCAGTCAATATCTTCACTAAATGGGATAAATAGCGCGTTGCCAGCTGATTACGATCGATCGGGGGTTGTAGTTGCTGACTGATATCGGTCCAAGCTTGGTCAATCTCTAGCCCAGCTTGCAGTGGCATATTAACATTAAGCCCTAAGCCTATAACTAAATGGCATTCGCCACCGGCAGTGGCAATAATCTCGACCAATACCCCTGCGATTTTTTTACCATCGACATACACATCATTCGGCCATTTCAATTGGGTATTAGGAATACCTAAGTCTGTTAATGTACGTGCAACAGCAATACCAATGACTAAACTTAATCCAGACGCAGCTTGTATCCCAGCATCTAAACTCCAGTAGGTACTGGTATAAAGATGGGAACCATAGGGCGATACCCACTTATTTCCACGACGGCCACGTCCCGCGGTCTGATATTCAGCAAAACAGCTGTGGCCTTTATGTAACAATGCCGCTTTATCTAATAGATGCTGATTGGTTGAGCCTAATACTTGATGACTTTCGACCGTGATGCCACTGCCATTCGCGATCAGCTCTGCATCCAGTAATTGCAACGGCGATGACAGTTTATAACCCTTACCTGTAACCTTAAAAACATCCAAACCAATAGTTTCTAATACTTTAACCTGCTTGCTTACCGCCATTCGGCTAACACCTAGAGTTTCACCCAATACTTCACCGGAATGAAACTCACCATCAGCAAGTAAACGAATTAACTGTTGTCGTGAAGCGGTCATATTAACCACGGCACACCTCCGCAAGGCTTGTTTCACCGTGTTGCCCCATGAAACGAACTTCATGATGTAATTCAACGCCAAAACGAGTCTGCACTGTAGTTTGGATATGTTTCGCCAAAGCAACAATATCAGCCGCTGTCGCCAAACCCGTATTAACAATAACTAAGGCTTGTTCGGTATGCACTTGTGCTCCGCCGAGTTGATAACCTTTAAGCTCACATTGATCAATCAACCAACCCGCCGCTAATTTGATATTTTCTCCGGCAGGATAATGCGGCATGCTAGGATGCTTCGCCACAATCGCATTAAACCGAGCTTTATTGATGATCGGATTCTTAAAGAAACTACCAGCATTACCAAGTTTATTTGGATCAGGTAATTTTTGTTGACGAGTCAGGCACACTTGTTTGAAGATCGTTAATGCCGATGGGTTTTTACCTAAGTTCGCTAATGGACCATAGTTAATTTTGGCCACCCAAGCTTTAGCTAATTTAATACCAACCGCGGTGATCACCGCACTATCTTTGAGTTCGTGCTTGAAAATGCTGTCGCGATAACCAAATTGACATTCTTCAGGTGTATAACGACGTACCGTTAAAGTTTCACTATCAAGTACATCGACATAATCACAGAAATCCTTCAGTTCGACGCCGTAAGCACCAATATTCTGTACCGGTGCAGCACCAATAACACCAGGTATAAGGGCTAGATTTTCTAAACCATCATAACCTTGAGCCAAAGTCCATTGTACAAACTCATGCCAGTTTTCACCTGCAGCAACATGTAAGCTCACCGTATCATCGGCTGATTCATTCACTGAGATGCCCGTTAAACAGATACGGATCACCAATCCAGCAAAATCAGCACAAAATAATAAATTACTACCGCCACCAAGAATTACTCGCTGGGGCGTGGGGATCGCTAATGCTAATTTAAGCTGCGTTAAGGTTGTCACTGTGACAAATTGCGCAGCATAAGCATTAACACCAAAACTGGTGTATGGTTTTAAATTATGATTTTTTAGTATTTGCATGAAATAATTAACACTCGTAAAGCATGATCCCATGCAGATAGTACCGTATCTGCGTGCAAAACCGAATAATAAAAGGTAACGAGATGCAGTTTCAATGGCTAAATAAAATAGAAAACCCGTTAGTGAAGCCTTTTTATAAACAATATTTACCCTACTCTCGACCAAACAAGGCTGAACATATTGCGGTATTAAAAGATAACAAAACCATTATCGCTTGTGCACGACTCCGCCCGATCGGTAAATTATCGCTATTAACGGGAATGTTAGTATCACCCGATTACCGTGGTCGGCAACTCGGTCACGCTATTTTGCAGCACATGCAGCCGCAATTTAAACATCAGCAGACTTTCACCTTTGCTCTGCCGCATCTAGAGAACTTCTATCGCCAACATGGATTCACCCAGACAGAGCAAGTACCAAATGATATTCAACAGCGTTTTTTGGCTTATCAGAAACAAGGTAAATCATTACTGCTATTAGGCTTTAATAATTCTAATCAAGCTGGCATCTGATATCTTTATAATAAAGTAAAATTACGTTAAGCTGATCACAGCCCATAATTAGACTAATAGACATCATGACAATTAAAACAGACGAACTTAGAACTACCTATATCGATCAGGTGATCACTCCGAGTCAACTGGTTAAAGAGTTTCCATTATCAGATAACGCCGCACAACAGCTAGTAAATAGCCGACGTGAAATCGAAGCGATTATAGAAGGCAAAGATAAACGTCTCCTAGTTATCATTGGCCCTTGCTCAATTCATGATACTAGCGCCGCTTTAGATTACGCACGCCGTCTAAAACCATTGCAAGAGCAATATAAAGATAGCTTAGTGATTGCAATGCGTGTGTACTTTGAAAAACCACGTACCATTGTGGGCTGGAAAGGATTGATTAGTGACCCAGACTTAAACGGTAAATATCAAGCCAACAAAGGCTTACGTTTAGCACGTAAGCTATTAGTTGATATCACTGAAATTGGCTTACCAATCGCGACTGAATTTTTAGACATGGTTAACGGCCAATACATTGCTGATTTAATTAGCTGGGGCGCAATTGGAGCACGTACAACAGAAAGCCAAGTTCACCGTGAAATGGCATCAGCTTTGTCATGCCCTGTAGGTTTCAAAAATGGCACTGATGGCAATACCAAAATTGCAATTGATGCCGTACGCGCTGCACAAGTACCACACATTTTCTACTCTCCAGATAAAGATGGGCTAATGACGGTATACCAGACGCACGGTAACCCATTTGGTCACGTTATTTTACGTGGTGGTAAAACACCTAACTATGACAAATCACATATTGATGTGGCAACCCAAGCATTAACTGATGCCGGTTTAGTTCCCTCTATTGTGGTTGATTTTAGCCATGGCAATAGCCAGAAAGTACACACTAATCAGTTAAATGTTGCTGAAGATGTAATGGCGCAAATGCGCACGGGTAGCATGCAAATTTCAGGGATCATGGCAGAAAGCTTTATTGAAGAAGGTAACCAAGCAGTCGTTGCTGGTGAACCATTAGTATATGGTAAGAGTATTACCGATGCTTGTATCCATTGGCAAGATACGGAAAAATTATTAGCTGACCTTGCTCTGGCAGCAAGCGATCGTATTGCAATCAACTAAATTAAAATCGTGATTGTCAATGCTAAAAAGCCGCGTTAATCACGCGGCTTTTTGCTATCTAATCAATCATACTTTTCTATCTTTATGGTTCTATCATCAGCTTATATTAATGGCGTGACAGTTATAGAATAATGCTCTGTAAATCGGCACCTTTACGGTTAAGCATATGCGTTGACTGGATGCGACGAATAGTGCCAGATTTACCACGGATCACTAATGTTTCAGTTGTCGCTATATTCCCTTTACGCTGTACACCTTCAACAAGATCACCTTTAGTAATACCCGTCGCGGCAAAGATAACATTGTCCGTTTTCGCCAGTTTATCTAGTGGTAAGATCTCACCCACTACCAAACCTAACGCTTCACAACGTGCGATTTCAATCTCACCTGCAGCACGATTTTCTGCCGTATCGCCTTTAACATCATGACGCGCTAATAATCGCGCTTGCATATTACCGTCCATTGCACGGATTGCCGCCGCAGAAATAACACCTTCAGGTGCACCGCCAATACAATACATCATATCAACTTCACTATCTGGCATACAACATAAGATAGATGCCGCAACATCTCCATCAGGCAGTGCGAACACACGAACACCCATGGCTTGCATTGCTTTAATCTTTTCATCATGATGTGGCTTAGCTAGAGTCACTACCGTTAACTCGCTGATGTCTTTATTAAGCGCCTTAGCAACGTTATCAATATTGTCTTCAAGCGATAAATTTAAATCAATAGCGTCTTTAGCATCTGGACCCACTACCAATTTTTCCATGTACATATCAGGTGCTTTCAGAAACGTACCTTTTTCACCAACAGCAAGTACAGCAACAGCATTCGACTGACCCATTGCAGTCATACGCGTCCCTTCAATTGGATCAACGGCGATATCAACCGCATCAGCGCCAGCTATTTTGGTACCGACTTTTTCACCGATATACAACATTGGTGCTTCATCGATTTCACCTTCACCAATGACGATCTCACCATCAATATCAATTTTGTTTAGCATCACACGCATAGCTTCAACAGCTGCACCATCAGCAATATTCTTATCACCACGTCCTAGCCATTTATAACCAGCAAGGGCAGCCGCTTCCACAACACGCGAGAATTCAATGGCAAGTGTACGTTTCATCTTATGATCTCCTATATATAAGTAGGTACATGTTAAAGCACCGCTTACTTAATTACAATTTGGGAGCATTAATACTAAAACCTGAATACTCCCACTACATTAGTATTATGACCTAACTAATCACTATATCCGTTTGTGGAATGCAACTACACGCCAATATTTTTTTAGCCTTCTTACCATCATCAGTTAATGCATGATCGGCAAGCACTCGTACTTCACCTGATTCTAGGGTAACTCGACAAACACCACAGTAACCAGCTCGGCAATTGTAAGGGATGTTTACGCCGTTTTTTTCTGCTTGTTCTAATAAGGTGGTTTTGTTATCCCCAACAAAACTGGTATCCCAACTATCCAATAAAATATTCACTGGTTTACCCGGTGTCTCTGAATGTTTATGATCGCCAAAGCTTTCTGTAAACTGCTGTTCAGCTGGTACATTTAATGCCGTTAACGCCGAACTCATGATCGTCATAAACGCTTCAGGGCCACAGACATAAGCTGAGCGTTCACTAATATCACGCACCACATCGGCTAGCATTTGCTGATCTATGCGCCCTCTCAATCCAGTCCAATCACTTTGGGTAGTTTCTGCGGTCAAGGTAAATACCAAGCGCATATTGGTATGTTGGCGTGTGAGTAACTGTAATTCATCAAGAGCAATCAAGTCTGCTGCAGTTTTTGCACTGTAAAAGAATACGATGTCTTTATCACATTCAGTATCGGCATAATACCGCGCCATCGACAGCATAGGGGTAATACCGCTGCCCGCTGACAGTAATAGTAACTTCTGCGTTGTCGCGGTAAATGCATGGAAAGGGCCACGCGGCGATGATGCGCCTAAGCGACCGCCAACCGTTAAATTATCATTCAACCAGTTGGAAGCTTTCCCCTCAGGCACTCGCTTTACCGTAATCGCTAATAAGTCAGGTCGGCTGGGTGATGATGACAAGGTATAGTTACGCATTACCAGATCCTGACCAATTTTTAGATTAAGCGTAATGAACTGACCCGGTTTGTAATTCAGTAATGCCGCGGGTTCAACACGAAAACGGAATGTTTTGGTATCTGGAGTCTCATCAATAACCGCGACACAAGATAGTTGTCGGGTTTCACTTTTTCCCCATAAGGTTTTAGTCTGTTGCTCGGTACTCGGGATCACGGCTGCTCGTGGTGCCGACATAACCGACTTTTGCTTAGGTCGGTTATCAGCATAGACCTTAGGTTGGTGATACTCTAATACTTCAATACTATCACCAAGCTTAATTTCTGCATCGTTATGGCTAATTAAGTTTTGCCCGAAATCAATCCGGCCATCGTTATCTTTGCGAAATAAACTTAACGTTTTAAGGGGTTCTCTATCTTCAGCAAAGCTTGTCTTTCCAGGGCTTAATGTCGTAAAGATACAACGCTCACAGGCCTTCACTAATTCAAACTCAGCATCACCAATTTTGATCCGCTTCCAACTATCTTCAGCAAAAGGTTCACAACCCGTTACCACCAAGTTAGTTCTAAATTGACTCATCTCAATTGGACGCTGAGTGCTGCGATTTAATTCATCGAGAGAGGCTTGCGAGATTAATAAGAGCGGGAAACCATCAGCGAAACCTAATTGCTTATCAAAATTGTCCACCTGACGTGAAGAATGCTCACCAAAATAAAGCAACTGGCAGTCAACCGCGAGAAACTTAGTTAACCAACGATTAATGTCATCGCTGCAGCGCTGACCTTGAATAGGCGTACCCCAGACTACGACATCAGTATAATCCTGCTGCAGTTCTTTGAAGGTAAACGCTATCGGCGGCATTTGAGGGGCTGAAAGCATGATCCCCTGCGCAACGACTTCAATTTTGATGGTCGCTATCTTAGGCTGAGTTCGTCCGGTAATAAATTGTCCCTGCATGTCGCTGATAACAAATCGACGGTCATGCTCCAACCCTATTTCACTGACATGAGCTTGACTTAAGTTAATTGCTTTTGCTGACTTTAATGGATAAATAGCAAGTCCAGATAGATTTATTTTAGCCACGAATTTATTCCCTTACTGTAACGACGTTAACACCTTCAGATAACTGATAGCGCAATAAAATACTGCGCAAGGTAATAGCTTACAATAATAACCGCATAAGCACTATGGAACTGTGTTTTAAACCGGTCAAATGCCAGCGTCGCGTCTGAAAACAAGAATACTATAGCACCAATAAAAGCATAACCACTGGCGCTGCTATCCAAGCTAAAGTAACGCTCACCACTGATCCATGCCATGATCACGATGATACTCATGTAAACAAAAACAGGTGCTTTCATTTCCGCTAGCGATGGCCACAAGATAGTTAAATACAGCATTGCGATAAGGATTAAAGGCACGATAAGCGCCCAAGTGTAAGTCAGCTCAAGTTGTATAGAAAAAGCAATAATATAAGCAACATGGGCAGCTAAAAAGCTCAATAATCCAGGTATAAACCTGTCTTTGGGTAGCATAAGAAAGATATCGCCCAACGTTGAAAGCAATAAACCCAATAGGATCAGCCAGACATAATCATTCAGTTCCGGGGCAAGATACCAACACAGCGTAATAATAGAGAGTGTTGTAACGGGCTTAAACACATAAAACAGCCACTTTCTATCTTGATAAGCACCATATAGATGCAATGACGCACACACAGCGATAACCAAAGTACTCATCATTAACGTCGTTGTAAATTCCATTTTGACTCTTCCATCGTATCGAATAAATACTCAATTCTGAATCATGATGAGGCTCTCACACAAGTATTAAAATGCTATAAATGTGCGCAGCTTAACATTTACTAACATAACAACCTGTTATTTTGGTCTAGTAGTAGACGGAAAACCGCCAATTATACTAATTTATTAATTCATAAATACGTAGGAGGTTATTATCATGGA
>NZ_JASJHF010000139.1:0-7538 GCF_033791185.1 Moritella sp.
TTATTATATTTAGCTATTTTTAAATTTTAATGAAATTATCAATGACAAAATGGATTGTTAAAATGCGCCTTTTCACCTTATTTACAACACTCAGTGGTGTCGTCTTATCAGCTAGCGCAGCTACAATTATAACTAATGAAGATGGTACTTCAACGGCCATTGATGACATGACCGCAGCATCAGAATTAGCAGAATTAACTCTATTTAAACAGTGTTACCCTTATGTACCCGCTATAAAGCCAGCAATAGAAGATACTAAAGCTGCTAACGAAATACAGCTTTTATCTAATAGCGCCAAAGTTGAACAGGGTAGCAAGGCTATTTTTACAGGCGATGTTAACTTCACTCAAGGTAATCGTGAATTATCCGCCGACGAAATTATTTTGTATCAGTTAACCAATATTCTAACGGCTGAAGGGAATGTGATACTCGAAGATAGCGCATCAACGGTCAAAGGCCGAACCTTAAAAGCAAACTTAGATACCAAAGATGCAGAGCTATCACAAGTGAATTATTTACTGCACGGCCAAGCGGGTAATGGTGAGGCTAAAAAAGTCTACATTACTAATGGCGGTGACAATATTTTAATGCAACGCTCAAGTTACAGTGAATGTCCATTTGGTGACAACAGCTGGGTATTGCGAGCGTCGTCTATTGACGTTGATAATGTCGAGGAATCCGCAGAAGCTTATAATGCGACCTTATACTTTAAAGACGTACCCATTTTTTACATGCCGTATTTTACTTATCCAACAACAGATAAACGTAAAACAGGTTTATTATTTCCATCATTTGAAAACTCTCTGGAAAATGGTGTCACGTTCTCACAACCTGTCTATTGGAATATCGCCCCTAACTACGATATGGAAATAATCCCAACTTTCATGTCTAAACGTGGCCTCCACTTAACCAATAAATTCCGTTATTTAGTCGATGGTCAACAAGGTAAGGTTAATGTTGAATATCTGAACAATGATAAAAAAACCAAGACGGATCGTAGTCTTTATCACTGGAGTCACAATGGTAATTTTAATGAGCACTTAAACTTCAATGCTAACTATACACAAGTAAGTGATAACGACTATTTCTCTGATCTTAATGCTTCCGCAGGCTCTAGAGACAGCAACACCCTGCTCAGAACAGCAGCATTAACTTATAATACCGATATGACATCATCGCAATTTGAAGTGCGTGACTTTCAAATTTTGACTGACTCGACGTCATCGACACCCCATAAAGTATTACCAAAAATAGCTTTTACTGGTTACCAACAATTTGATGATAATCCCATTGAGATGTCCGTCTATAGTGAAATAACAAACTTTTCTCATTCTGACAAGAATATGTACAGTGGTATTAGAACCCACATTGAACCAGAAATTAGTTTCCCATACAAACGCCCTGCGGGTTTTGCGGTTGCCGAATTTAAGTTACCCATGACGTATTACAGCCAAACATTCAACGATTCGGATAATGGCGGCTTTGCCAATGGTTACAAAGGTGAACTAGAAGAAGAAGTAGTTCGAGTGATCCCTACAGCAAGGTTACACGCAGGTTTGAATTTCGAACGTTCTACATCGTGGTTTGGCAATGCATTTACTCAGACGTTAGAACCCCAAGTACAATATCTGTATATCCCTTATAAAAACCAAGATAACATTGGTATTTATGATTCATCGACAATCCAACAAGACTTCTTAGGTTTATACCGCGATCGTATTTATAGCGGTTTAGATCGCATTGCCGATACCAACCAGTTCACCGTCGGTTTAACAAGTCGGGTATTTGATGAAATCGGCAGTGAACGATTCCGTTTGGCATTGGGGCAAATCGTTTATTTTGGCGATAGCCAAGTGGGTATTGCTCCAGAGACTGATACCACTACCGACAACTCTGAAGTAACAACCTCAAGTATTGTGCTGGAAACAGATATTAAGGTGAGTGACAATTTATTCTTCAATAATAGTGTGGAATACGCCGTCCAAGATGATCTGGTACGTCGTACCGATGCCGCTATCGAATATCGTTTTGACCGTGGTCAACGCGTACAATTAAACTACCGCTATATTGAAAATACAGCATCGATATTAGAAGATGAAAATAGCAGCATTAACTCCAAGATTAATCAAATTGGTTCCAAGTTTATCTTACCAATTAATCATCAGTGGGATATGGGGGCGAGTTATTACTACGATGTTGAAAACCAAATCACACAAGATGCGTTTATTGGTATCAAATATGAATCATGCTGTTGGGCAGTTCGTCTGGATTATGGTTATCGTTTAAAAAATTACGACTCTAATACCGACAAACACGACTATGATCGCGGTCCAACATTGATGTTTGAACTGAAAGGTTTAGGTGGCATTGGTACTGATATGAATAATATCGGCTCATCAAGCTTATTTACATACGGTGAACCCTTCCAATTACGTGAATAAATTAGGGTAATAAACGAATTTAGAATTAACCCGAGTATGGTAATGGCTGTAAATCACTGAATTGAATACAGCCATTATCATTCGAATAGGGATTTACAACTTATGACGATTGCATTGAAAACCTGACAAGGTATACTTCCGCTTACTTTTTCACCTCGGTTTTCAAAAAACTAGACAATCCTCATATTTCCCGTGGAAAAATTGATAGTTTTCAGCCTACTGCTGTCTCAGTTATAGTCGATATTGAATAGGAATTCATAAAGTGATTAAAAAAATGCTTAGTACTCTGTTATCTGGAGTAATAGTTGTAACGAGTTGGCAAGCACAAGCCGAACTCACCAAGCTTGATGAAGTAGTTGCGATTGTTAATGAAGAAGTCATTCTAGCCAGTGACGTAAACACATTAACCCACTCAGTAACAACACGAGCAACCAAGGCAGGACAAACATTGCCTTCGCAAGATGTACTGACTCAGCAAGCGTTAGATAAACTGATCATTGATAGCTTACAGCTGCAAATGGCGAAAAAAATGGGTATGCGAATTAGCAATGCTCAACTTGAAGATACGTTAGACAATATTGCCAAAGGCAATGACCAAACTGTTGAGCAACTGCGTCAAAGCGTTGTTGCTGATGGTGGTAATTTTAGCGATTATAAAGAAGAAGTCCGCATTCAGATATTAACCAATGAAGTACAACGTATGCAAATGCGTCGTCGTATTACTATTTCCGATCAAGACGTTGATAACTTAATGGCCATAATTGATGAACAAGGGCAGAAGAACCGACAATATCGCGTTAATCATATTATGCTACGCGTGCCAAACGACGCTGATAATGAAACCATGGAAGCCATACAAACTAAAATCACCGGTATACAAACACAGTTAAATGAAGGTGCATCATTTTCAAATCTAGCTTTGGCGCTTTCAGCGGGTCCTAAAGCACTCGATGGTGGTGATTGGGGTTGGATGAATATCAATGAAATGCCAACCTTATTCGCAGAAGCTGTAACCAATGCTAAGAAAGGCGATATCATCGGTCCTATTCGCAGTGGTGCAGGTTTACATATTATTAAAGTTGCTGATATGCGTGGCGTAGAAACCGTACTAACAAAAGAAGTTAATGCACGTCATATCCTAGTTAAGCCATCCGTGATCTTAAGCGATGATAAAGCCCAAGCATTATTGAATGATTATTTAGCACGTATTAAATCTGGTGACGCTGAGTTTGCCGATCTAGCTAAAGCTTATTCAGATGATACAGGCTCTGCAGTCAAAGGTGGTGAACTGGGCTGGGCAGATCCAAACATCTATGTTCCTGCATTTAAATTAGCCTTAAAAGACTTGAAAAAAGGCGAAATCAGCCCAGCATTCCGTTCAAGCCATGGCTGGCACATAGTGCAACTAATTGATAGACGTACACAAGATACAACAGAGAAAGCAAATCGCCAAAAAGCATGGCAATTGCTGTATAATCGTCGTGCAGCCGAAGAAAGCCAAGCTTGGTTAAATGAATTAAAACAAGAAGCTTATATTCGTATTTTAGATAATGAATCGTAAACAGGTGAAAATGTGACTCATCGAATAGCAATCACTCCAGGTGAGCCAGCTGGCATAGGCCCAGATCTTGTTTTGGAATTAATTAAGCAAGACTGGCCAGTAGAGCTAGTGCTTTGCGCAGATCCAGAACTTATTTTATCGCGAGCAAAAATGCTGGGGAAAACGGTTAAATTAATCGAGTATGACCCAAGCATACCAGCACAACCACAACGTGCGGGTACACTCACTATCGCACCAATGCCAATGGCGGCACCTGCAGAACCAGGTAAACTTAATGTAGCAAATGGCCGCTATGTATTAGATACATTGCAGTTTGCATGTGAAAAAAACATGTCCGCCGAATTTAGTGCAGTGGTAACCGGTCCGGTAAACAAAGGCATCATTAATAAAGCAGGCGTATCTTTCAGTGGCCATACAGAGTTTTTTGCCCAGCAATCAGAAACCGCAGATGTGGTTATGCTACTGGCAACAACGGGCTTACGTGTTGCACTCGTGACAACACATATTCCACTGGCATACGTAGCAAAAGCGATCACAGAAGAGCGATTAAGTAATATTATTCGCATCATTCATCGTGAAATGAAAAAGAAATTCGGTATTGAAAAACCAAAAATTTATGTATGTGGGCTCAATCCACATGCAGGTGAAGATGGACATCTAGGTCGCGAAGAGATTGAGATAATCTCTCCGACGTTAACGAAACTTCGCGATGAGGGTATGGATTTAACAGGTCCCCTCCCTGCAGATACCTTGTTCCAACCTAAGTATCTTGACGATGCTGACGTTGTATTAGCAATGTATCACGACCAAGGATTACCGGTATTAAAGTCGGTTGGTTTTGGCAGCTCAGTAAATATAACCCTGGGCTTACCTTTTATCCGTACATCAGTTGATCACGGTACTGCAATTGAACTTGCAGGTACTGGAACAGCCGATTCCGGCAGTATGTTTACAGCAGTAAACCAAGCAATAGAAATGGTAGAGAAAAACGCATGAACGACAAGGTCCATTTAGGTCACACCGCGAAAAAACGTTTTGGTCAAAACTTCTTACATGATGCCTATGTAATTGGTCAAATCGTTGCATCGATTAATCCGCAAAAAGGCCAAAACCTAATTGAGATTGGTCCAGGTTTAGCTGCATTAACCGAGCCAGTAGCAGATTGTGTTGATAGAATGACAGTCGTTGAGCTTGATAGAGATCTAGCTGAACGATTAGCAGAACACCCAGTATTATCTAAAAAATTAGACATTAACCAAGCAGATGCAATGCGTTTTGATTTCCGTCAGTTAATCAAACCAGACATGAAAATGCGTATTTTTGGTAACCTGCCTTACAATATTTCAACGCCACTAATGTTTCACTTATTTGAATTTCATGAAGACATCCAAGATATGCACTTCATGTTACAAAAAGAAGTAGTACAACGTTTAGCAGCAAGCCACAACACTAAAAGTTATGGTCGCCTGACAGTGATGACACAGTATTACTGTACAGTAACGCCGGTACTTGAAGTGGGTCCTGGCGCATTTAAGCCGGCACCAAAAGTAGATTCGGCTGTTGTTCGTTTAGAACCACATGCAGTATTACCTTTCCCAGCTAAAAGCTTAAAAGTACTTAATCACGTAGTGACAAGTGCCTTTAACCAACGTCGCAAAACAATTCGTAATAGCTTGAAAAAAGTGATTTCGGTTGCAGATATTGAGGCTCTAGGCATTAATGTTTCTCTACGTCCAGAGAACTTAACCCTTGAAAATTATGTGACGCTAGCAAACTTCGTCGTCGATAATCCACTGCAAACAGCGGATTAAGGCAGTCTGTATCAATGGTAAGTTTAGCTGATTCATTCACCCTTATCATTGATACCGAATATGTCGAAGAAGTATCTGTGCCAGCACAGCACAGATACTTCTTTACTTATACCATCACCATCACCAATCCATTAAGCCAGCCTGTTAACATATCAACTATCCAATTATTGCTTACTGATGGCAACGGCGTAGTTAGCGAATTAAACAATCCTTTTCAAAATAATGATTATCTTATCTCTTCACAGCAAGATTTTTGCTATAGCAATGATATAATTACCCATTCTCCATTGAGTATTGTTCAAGGTAAGATTGAATTAAAACTTAATGCCAGTGAATCAGTGAACGTCACAGTCGAACCATTTAGACTGGTCACGCCGAATCTATTGCACTGATCAATTAAAGCATTAATCCATACTCCTCATTAGATTTAATAACAAAGGTAACTTATATATGGCAACTTATTTTGTTGGTGATATTCAAGGTTGTTTTGATGATCTACTACACCTGCTACAACAAGCCAGTTTTGATCCACAATACGATCAACTTTGGTTAACCGGCGATCTGGTTGCTCGTGGTCCAAAATCATTAGAAACACTGCGTTTTGTTAAAAACCTTGGTCCTGCGGCTATTACAGTACTCGGTAATCATGACCTACATTTACTCGCAATTGACGCAGGATTAGCTAAGCTAAACCCTAAGGATAAAACGCAACCCATTTTTATCGCCGAAGACAAAGATGAACTGCTATTATGGTTACGCCAACAGCCACTGCTCGCTTACCATGAAGCCTTTAATATTATTATGGTACATGCAGGTATTAGCCCACAATGGAGTCAGCAGCAAGCTAAACAGTATGCCAAAGAGGTTAATACCCAATTACGTGGTGATGACTACCAAACCTTATTAGCCCATATGTATGGTGCACATCCAGACTACTGGCAAGAACAGTTACAAGGCTTTGATCGCCTAAGATTTATTATTAATGCCTTTACCCGAATGCGTTTTTGCGCCCCAAATGGCCAACTGGAGTTTCACAACAAGCATTCGCCAGCAGAAAATGACAATGCACAACATATCCCATGGTACGAAGTAGCGGGTTCACATCTCGATGGTGCGCATGTAATATTTGGCCACTGGGCAGCACTCGAGGGCCATTGCAGCCATAAAAATGCCACAACACTTGATACTGGCTGTGTCTGGGGTAATAGCTTAACTATGTTGCGCTGGGAAGACAAAGCAGTCTTTTCCGTCCCCTGCCCATTACATGCGACATAATTAACTAGAATAAGATTAAATAATAAGCGGGTTATCACAGTGTTGCTCTAATGTTAAGTAATAACATTGGAGTTCGTATATACTGCCCCCTAAATTTTAGCCTGCCCACATCAATATTACCGAAAACAAGTATATTGACGTAGTTTGGTTGAGCTTGGTAATAAATAACAATAAAAATAAATAACAACTTTACAACTAAGGCTTATATACATGATTGAAAATAACTTCATTATTACAGCTACATTCCTAGTTTACCTTGCTGTTATGCTTGGTATCGGTGTGTATGCTTATCGACAAACCAAGAGTTCAACGGACTATTTTTTAGGTGGTCGTAATTTAGGTCCTTGGCCCGCAGCGCTATCTGCAGGTGCTTCTGACATGAGTGGTTGGTTATTACTTGGCTTACCAGGTTATGCCTATGCAGCCGGTATGGAAGCGATCTGGTTATCT